>JASHUX010000196.1 GCA_030039775.1 Alphaproteobacteria bacterium
CGCTGGCGCTGGCGCGGCTGCGTTTTCCCGGCAAGAGCATCGTTCGCGGTGTCGTGCAATTGCCGCTCATCCTACCGCCGGTGGTGACCGGCTTCTTTCTTCTAATTCTGCTCGGGCGCAACGGCGTGATCGGCGCCTGGCTCTATTCCGCGTTCGATATCAGCTTTGCGTTCCGGTGGACGGGCGCGGCGATCGCCGCTGGCGTCATGGGCTTCCCGCTGATGGAGCGCGCGATCCGCCTCTCGGCCGAGCTGGTGGACCGGCGGTTGGAGCAAGCGGCGGCGACCCTCGGTGCCGGGCGCTGGCGGATCTTTGTAAGTATCACCTTGCCGCTGATGCTGCCGGGGATCGTCACCGGCGTGCTGCTGTCGTTCGGCCGCGCGCTCGGCGAGTTCGGCGCCACGATCACCTTCGTATCCAACATTCCGGGTGAGACGCGCACCTTGCCGCTGGCGATCTACACCTTCACCCAGATTCCGGGCGCCGACGCGGCGGCGCTGCGCCTGGTGATCATCTCGGTCGTGCTGTCGCTGGCGACGCTGGTCGGCGGCGAATGGCTCAACCAGCGTGCCACGGCCCGTTTGCACGGACGATAAGTGTTATTTCCCTTTGATCGGGATCCACACTTCGGTGGTGCCCATGCCGGTTTGCGGATTCACCCGCTCGTCGTAGAGCTCGAAGTCGGGCGCGTCGGCGACCTCTAGTCTCAACTCGGGCAGCTTCTTGTTCCAGATGGTGTAGGCCACAGCGCGCAGCCGCGAGACGTGACCTTCGTGCGTAAACACCGCGTAGCGCTGCTTCGGCACGCGGACGCGCTGCAATTCCGGCGGCAAGTCGGCGAAGCTGGATACTTCGACGCCGCAGACATAGTCGAAGCTGCCCTGGCCGTCCTGGTTGCAGCAGAGGCCATAGGTGGTGCGCCCGACTTGACCCTGCAGATGGCCGATATAGGGAACGAACCGTTGCCATTGGAACGGAATACCTTGATTGGTTTCAAACGTGTAACGTTCGCCGATCCCGGCGATCAACATCGCCCGGCCGTCCACGAAACGCGGCGGTGCCAGGTCCACGATCAGGTTGTCGTCCATCGCAATTGCCTCCACGAGCTTGAGGTTGGCGAAATTGCTCGCGCTCCGCGCCGCTTCGGGTGTGATGCCGAATTGGTCGCGAAACGCGCGCGTGAACGCCTCGTGCGATGCATAGCCATGATCGAGAGCGACGGCGAGGATATCGTCCGCCCCGGCCGCGAGCTCTTTGGCCGCCTCGCTGAGGCGGCGACGGCGCACGTAGCCCATGACGGAAAAGCCGGTCGCGGCGCCGAAGGCGCGGAGCAAATGGAACCGCGATACACCGGCGAACGAAGCAATCTCCGGCAGCGAAAGCTCGCGGCTGAGATTGGTTTCGATGAACCACAAGGCCTTGCCGACGGGATCCATGACTGGTCTCACGAGGTCGACGCTATCGTGCGCCGGCCGCGGCGCCGCCGCTTGACCAGGATTGCGGCGATTATTCCGCGGCGTCGGGATCGTGCGGTATCGGCTTAGCCGAAACCGCCGGCTTGGCGAGTGCGGCCTCGAGCGCGGTGAGTTGCGCTTTGCAGGCCGACGTCGCCTTCGCTTCCAAGCGGCGATAATGCAGCAGCACCTCGCGGCCGAACGGCGTCAGACGTGCGCCGCCGCCGGCCTTGCCGCCGAGCATGGTCGCCACCAACGGTTCCTTGAAAATATGGTTCATCGCGTCGACCAGGAGCCACGCCCGGCGATAGGACATGTCGAGCGCGCGGCCGGCGGCCGAAATCGAGCCGGTCTGGCCGATCAGTTCCAACAGCTTCGCTTTGCCCGGGCCGATCTGGCCCGCGGGCGGTAGGTCGATGCGGATCGTGAGCCGCGCCATGACGAAACTCTAGCTTGTGTAGCGGTTCACCGGAAGGGGGCGAGATTGCCGAGGAATTGCTGTGCCGAGGCCGACCAGGAATAAGTCTGTGCGAAGGCGCGGCATTGCGCGCGCGGAATTTCAAGCGCGGCCAGCGCGGCCTTGCGCAGGTCGCGGTCGAGTATGCCGACGCCGCTATCGCCGATCACGTCGAGCGGGCCCGCGACTGGATAGGCCGCAACAGGCAAGCCAGAAGCGAGCGCCTCCAGCAGCACCAGGCCGAATGTATCGGTGAGGCTCGGAAACACGAACGCATCGGCAGAGGCGAAGACCTGCGCCAGCGCCTCGCCCTCGCGCTTGCCGATGAAATGGACGGCCGGATAGCGATGGCGCAATGTTTCGAGCATCGGTCCGTCGCCGACCACCAGCTTCGAGCCGGGCAAGTCGAGATCGAGAAAATCGGGCAGGTTCTTTTCGACGGCGACGCGGCCGACGAACAGGAAGATCGGCCGTGGAAGACCGTAATCCTCGATGCGCTTCGCCGGATCGAACAGTCTATCGTCGACGCCGCGGCCCCAATGTTTGAGCTTGTCGAAGCCGCGCGCGGCCAAGTCGCGGCGCACCGTCTCGGTCGCAACCATCACGCCGCGCGACGGCGCGTGAAACCAGCGCAGCCACGCGTAACCCCAGGCAATCGGCGCCGCGAAGCGCGCCGCGATATATTCCGGGAACTTGGTGTGGAACGCCGTTGTGAAGGGCAAGCCGCGCTCCAGGCAGAGGCGTCGCGCCGCCATGCCCAGCGGACCTTCCGTGGCGATGTGGATCGCCTGCGTTTCGTGCCCGTCGATCAGCGCGGCGACGCGGCGGCGCGGCTTCAGCGACAGGCGAATCTCGGGATAGCTGGGGCAGGGAATGGTGCGGAAGCGGTCGGGCGTGATGGTCGCGACAGGATGGCCCGCGGCGTTGAGATTGTCGACCAGCATGCCCAAGGTCCGCACCACACCGTTGATCTGCGGCGGCCAAGCGTCGGAAACGAGCGCGATGCGCAAGCGGCGTTACGCCTCGACCGTCTGACGCGACCGGAACGGCGACGCGCGCATGGGATCGAGCGCGCGGAGGTCCATCCAGTGTATGATCTCGAGCTTGCCGTCGAGATGCTCGACCAGCGCGGTGCAGCTCTCCACCCAGTCGCCGTCGTTGCAGTAGAGCACGCCGCCGATGTCGCGGATTTCGGCGAAGTGGATGTGGCCCGACACCACGCCGTCGACGCCTTCCTTGCGCGCCGCCTCGGCGACGGCGTCGGCGAAGCGGTCGATATACTCGACCGCGTTCTTGACGCGATGCTTCAGATAAGCCGAGAGCGACCAGTACGGATAACCGAAACGGCGCCGTGCGACGTTGACGTAATGGTTAGCCGCGAGCGTGACGTTGTAGGCGGTGTCGCCCAGATGCGCGAGCCAGCGCGCATAGCGCACGATGCTGTCGAACTGATCGCCGTGCAGCACCAAGAGGCGCCGGCCGTCCTTCATCTCGTGGATGAATTTGTCCGCGACGAGAATATTGCCGAGCTGCAATTCCGCGAAGGGCCGCAGCATCTCGTCGTGATTGCCGGGCGCGTAGCACACTTCGGTGCCCTTGCGCGCCTTCCTGAGAATTTTTTGGATGACGTCGTTGTGGGTCTGCGCCCAATACCAATTCTTCTTG
>JASHUX010000197.1 GCA_030039775.1 Alphaproteobacteria bacterium
GCCGGAAGCGAATTGTCCCAATGCTGCAGCATCTGGAACACCGATTCGGGACCGGCCGCGATGACGCGGCCGTCGATAACGAGCCCCGCAAACGGCGCGGCGCCCGCCACGGAGAACGTGCCGAGCGCGAAATCGGCGAGATCTGGCTTCGCAGTCATGACGGCGCCCACGAGGCGTCGGCATGGATTCGGATCAGCGATCTCACGAGTTCGGGACGGCGTTGCCGTGCGATGCCGCATTCGGTCGCGATACCGAATTTCGGCGCGTAACGCTGCGCCACGGCGATGCGCTTCTTGGTGGCGTCGGCGCCGTCATTGTGGACCAGACCGAGAATCAGTTCAGTCCTAGGATCGAGCTTGAGGTCGCGCAACGGCGCGAAGAAGGAATCGTCGTGGCGCGCGATCGGCACCGGCATATGGATATACGCGAGCGGGTGTGAAATCGCGCCGGCGATAAGATTGGCGAGCTGCACCATCTTGGTCATGTCCCGGGGCTCAACGAAATGTTTCGCTTCCCAATCGCCGTAGCAGAGGTGAATCCCGAGCTCGACATCGGCCGGGACCGCGTCGCCCAGGCGCTGCAGCCGCGATGCGATCTCGGCGCCGACATCCTTCCAGTGGGGCGGCGAGAAACGCGGCATCTGGCCGTCGAACATCACCATCTCGTTGCACACGTCCCATTGGATGCAGAGATCGCGATGGGGAATGCCGGCGGCGATCGAAGCGACTTCACGGACCATCGCCGCTTCGTAGGCGCGTTCGATCGCCGGCATGTCGGGGCCGGGACAAAAGGCGCCAATGACCGCCATCGGCGTCGGCAGCGCGACTTGGAGCCGGGTGCCCGGCGCGATCTCCCCTTTGTCGCGGGCGGCGACGAAATCGAGATAAGAGGCACGCGCCTCGCGGGCATAACCGAGTTCGCCGAACGAAACCTCTTCCGGCTTAACCCCGTCGGCGATGCGCACGCGGAAAAAGCCGGTCACCCCTGCGTCCGGTTCGGCGACCGCTAGGTACGGGCTGGCGCGCAGCAGCGGATATTGCCAGCTGATCCACAGCCGGCGGCCGCCCGGCTCGCCGTCGGGCATGCGCTTCAGCCGCTTGCCCAAGGTCGTCCCGCAGACGTGGAAAACCTCCGCCACACTGTCGAGCGCGATACTGCCGACGAAGTGAACGCTGTCCGGCAAGGTATTGGCTTCGGCCATGACAATCCTCCGCTTGGGACACGATAGCGAGCGGCGCGCCGCCGGGACCAATGGGATATTGCGATGCAAGCTATCGGCGGGGCCGATGGCTGCGGCAACGCCCTAGAGCGCTCGAGCGACCTCGCCAAAAACGGAACGCAGCCAACGATGCGACGGCGTGCCGGCGTGCCGCGGGTTCCAGTAGATGCTTTCGTGAATGTCAGGCATCGGGTAAGGGGGTTCGAAGATCTTGATGTCGGCCATATCCTTGACTCTTTCCGCCAGGCGCTGATGCGTGACGGAGAGCAGCCGCGTGCCACGGAGCAGAAACGGCGCCATCAGAAAGCTCGCGGTTGTCGCCGCGGGACGCGGGCGGATCTGCATATGGGCGAGATGCAGGTCGGCGACCGAGTGGCCGTCATTCTCGGGCAGCTCGTAACTGATATGGGGCAGGGTGCAGAATTGCTCCGCGGTCAGCCGCTCGCCAAGGTCGGGATGCTTCGACCACGCGGCGCAAACCCAGCGATCGATGAACAGCAACTCGCCGGGATTGGTGGTTTCGATTTCCGAAGGCAAGATAACAAAATCGATTCGATCGTTGGCGAGTAGCTCCTGCGATCGCCCGTCGAGCTGCGTGAACTTCACCGTGACGCCGGGCGCTTCGCGGGAGAGCCGGTCCAAAAGCGGCGGCAACAGCATAAACGCGGCATAGTCCGAGGCGGCGACGGTAAAGCTGCGGTTCTCGCGGGCGGGTGCGAAGAACCGCCGCTGGTCCATCATGTCCTCGATACGCTCGATGCATCGGCGCAACGGCTCGCACAATTCCTGCGCCAGGGGCGTTAGTTCGAGATTGCGGCCGACCCGGACCAAGAGATCGTCATGAAACAGGTCGCGCAATCGCGCAAGCGTCCCACTCATCGCGGGCTGGCTGAGGCCGATCCGTTGGCCGGCACGCGTGACGTTGCGCTCGCGCAGCAACGCGTCGAGCGCGACCAGCAGATTGAGATCGAATTGGACCAGATTCACGGCACCCTCCACGTCACTTGCCGTTTTCTTGAGAGGTTACCACAATTCCGAACCGTAAACGCCCCATCCATCGAGACGATGGCTGGTATCGTGACTTGTGATTTTCCGCGATGGACAGAGCCCGCTAGAGTCGACGCAACAGCGAGGGCAGAGGCATGAGCAATCCGCGCGTTTCCAAGCTCCGTTATGTCGGTCTGGCCGGACCGGATTTCGCGGTCGAGCGGAACTTCCTGCACGACCCATGGGGCTTGCCGGAAGTGGCGAGCGACGGCGAACTCGCCTACTTCCGCGCCGAAGGATCGACCGAACCCTTCATCACGCGCTGGCGCGGCACGGCGCAGCGCGGCCTCGACGTTATCGGCTTCGCCGCCGACAGCCGTGCCGACGTGGACGCGCTCGCGCAGAAACTGGCCCGCAGCGGCGTCAAGATGATTACAGAGCCGCACCGACTCGACAGTCCGGGCGGCGGCTATGGCTTCCGCTGCTTTGACGGCGACGGGCATGCGCTCGAAATTTCGAGCGACGTGGCGCCGGTCGCGGCGCGGGCGCTGAATCGTGGCGAGAGCATTCCAGCGGTGTTGTCGCACGTCGTCCTGCACACGCCCGACATCAAGAAGGCGGTGGCGTTCTACGAAGAACAGCTCGGCTTCAAGGTCAGCGACTGGCTCGGCGATTTCATGTCGTTCCTGCGCTGCGACGACGTGCATCATAGCATCGCCTTCATCCCGGGGCCGCCCTGCCTCAACCACGTCGCGTATGAAATGCGCGACATGGACGAGATGATGCGCGGCGCGGGGCGGCTGATGAAAAACAAAGTGCCGCTGAAATGGGGGCCGGGCCGTCACACCGCCGGCAACAACACGTTCTCCTATTTCTTCGATCCGGTCGGCAACAGCCTCGAATATACGGCGGAGGTCGACCGCGTCGACGACGCGACGTGGAAACCCACGGTCTATCCGCCCGGCTTCGAGATCACCGACCAGTGGGGCACGTCCGTCTTGTCGGACGGACCGCAGGGCATGGGCAAGCCCGTGCCCGACCCCGCCTTATGGCAAGCGCCGCCGGTCTGATTCATCGCTGTCGCCAATACCTCCAATCCGAAGATACGATTTTTCGGACCCTCCCGGTTCGCGTCTCATGACGTGGGCGGCATAAGCCCGGGGAGGAAAACATGGCGGGGGAATGGACGGGCAAATCGACCGGCGTGGTGGCCGCCGGCTTGATCGGCAGTGCGCTCGGCGCAGGGCCGGTGATCTTCTATAGCCTGCCGCTCCTGATGCGGCCGATCACCCAGGAATTTCACTGGGGCCTCGGCGATTTCTCCGTGGTGCAGGGCATCGCATCGATCACGGTTGCGATCGTGTCGCCGTTCCTCGGCTATCTCACCGACCGCTGGGGCGCACGCGCCATCATGCTGCCGGGCATTCTCGCCTTCGGCGTCGCTAATTTCCTGTTGTCGCTGCTGAACGGGTCGCTGAGCGAGCTCTATTTTTTCTGGTTTCTGATCGGCCTGTCCGCCGCGTTCGTCGGACCGGTCGCGTATTCCAAGGTCATATCGGCCTGGTTCTACCGCCAGCGCGGTCTGGCGCTGGGCGTCAGCATCGGCGTCGGCGGCGGCGTGGGCGGGGCGCTGATGCCGCTCGTGATCGGTCCGATGATCGCGACGCATGGCTGGCGCGCGGCCTATTGGACCATGTCGGGCGCGATCATCGTCATCGCGCTGCCGGTCGCGTATTTCCTGTTGTTCGAACCCGCCGGCTGGCGCCAACGCGAAAAGGCAAAATTACCGACGGATACGATCGGCATGACCGCCGCCGAAGCGCGCAAAACCCGCAACTTCTGGCTCCTTACCGTCGCCCAGTTTCTCGGCGCCATCTGCGTGCTCGGTGTGCTGGCGCATTCGGTGAACCTCCTCACGATTCGGGGCTTTGCGCCGCAACTCGGCATTGCCGTCCTTTCCGCCACCGGGCTGACGTCGATCCTCGGCCGGGTCGTCTCCGGTTTCTTCCTCGACCGCATCAACTCGCCGCGCGTGTCGCTGATCTTTTTCGTGGCACCACTGGTCGCGACGTTGATCCTGCAACATGGCGGCAGCCCGTCCATCATCATCCTTGGCGGCATTGTCCTCGGGCTCGGACTGGGCGCTGAGGCAGAGATCGTTTCCTACTTTATTTCACGCTATTTCGGCCTGCGCGCCCTGGCGGAGATTTATTCCTACACCTACGGCATTTTCGTCATCGGCGCGGGCATGGGCCCGTTCATCTTTGGCGCCAGCTACGACACCAATCATTCCTACACACCGATCCTGACCATCTGCGAGATCGGGATGGCGATTTCCATCGTACTGATGGCGCTGCTTGGCCGCTACACGTTCCCAGCCATTCGGGAACTGGAGAAGGCCGCGGTCGCGGCCTAGTCGGCGTCAGCGACGGGGCGCGGTCGCGGCGACGCCTGTGTCTTCGAGCGCCGCAATTTCTTGGTCCGTCAGGCCCGCATTCGCGAGCACGGCGCGATTGTCGGCGCCGAGCGCATGACACGTGTCGTTGATCGCGAGCCGCCTCGTCGCGAAACGGAAAGGAATGCCTTTGGCCGGGCTGCCGTCCGGACCGCGCATGATGGCGGTGCCATTCCTGAACTCGACGGCGGCGATGAGCGCCGCGCCATCGCGCACCATCGACTCGGTGAGATCGCTATCGGTATCGCGCGGCGACGAAACGCCGGAAGCGGCGGCGATCAATTCCTCGCCGACGAGGAAGCTCGCCAGCTCGCGCTGCGATAGGTCGAGATGCGCACCGTTGCCGGTGCGGTCGCGCTCCAACAACGCCGCGACGATGGCGCCTGACGCGAACAGGCACACGACCTGGTCGGGATAGTTGATGGCGCGGCCGGTGATGACCGGCGCGTCCGCACCGCCGGTCAGCGCGGCCAAGCCGCCCGTCGCCTCGAGCGTCGACCCGTAGGAAACCATGTCGCGGTCGGGCCCGGTTTCGCCTTGGCTTGAGATACTGGCGATGATCAGCCGTGGGAAATGCTGCTGCAGCAACAAGGGATCGAGGCCGAGCGACGCCGTCACGCCGCGACGGAAATTTTCGACCAGCACGTCCGCGCTTTCGAGCAGACGCCAAAGCTCC
>JASHUX010000198.1 GCA_030039775.1 Alphaproteobacteria bacterium
ATCATCGCGCGCGAAACATGACACGGGGCGAAGCGCCGCGGCAAGTTTCCGCGGCGCGGTATTGGCACTTTCCTTCCATGGCGGCATCTACTAACGTCCGCCGCGTTTATTCCAACCGAAGGCAGATCGCGTCATGGCCGGATTGTTTCGCATCGTCGCCGTCCTGGCCGCTCTTGTCGTCAGCCTGAATGGTGGCATCGTGAGCGCGGCCGATCTCGAAAATACCGTTTACATGGATGTGCCCGCCGGGCGGGTCACGATCGAGCTTAGGCCCGATCTCGCACCCAAGACCGTGGCGCGGTTCAAGGAGCTGGTGCGGCAGCATTTCTATGATGGCATCGTGTTTCATCGCGTCATCGACGGCTTCATGGCGCAGACCGGCGATCCGACCGGCACGGGCATGGGCGGCTCCGGCCAGAAGCTCAAGGCCGAATTCACCGACACGCCGTTCGTGCGCGGCACGCTCGGCATGGCGCGCGCGCAGGATCCCGACAGCGCCGATAGCCAGTTCTTCATCTGCTTCGAGCCGGCCGATTTCCTCAATGGAAAGTACACGGTGTTCGGCCAAGTGACGGCGGGCATGGAAGCGGTCGATGCGATCAAGAAAGGCGATCAAAACGATAACGGCAAGGTCGCCAACCCCGACAAGATCATCAAGATGCAGATCGCGGCGGACGCGAAGGGGAAATAGGAAATCAAAAAAATATGAACCGCCAAGACACAAAGGCACCAAGGTTGTTTCTTGGTGTCTTGGTGCCTTGGTGGTTTGAACGTGTTTCCTTTTTGCGATGAAACTCGACGCCCTGCGTCTCTACAGCGACCGGCGCATGGTCGCGATCCTGGCGATGGGTTTTTCGAGCGGTCTGCCGCTCGCGCTCACCGGCGCAACGCTCTCGATCTGGCTCAAGGAGGACGGCGTCTCGCTGACCGCGATCGGCCTCTTTGCGCAAGTCGGTCTCGCCTACAATCTGAAATTTCTATGGGCGCCGGTGCTCGACCGCGTGCCTTTGCCGTTCGTAACGGCACGGCTCGGCCGCCGCCGGAGCTGGGCCGTGTTCATTCAGATTCTGCTCGCGCTCTCGATCCTGGCGCTGGCGCAGGCCGATCCGGCGATCGATGCGTGGCGCACCGCGCTGGTCGCCGTCATCGTCGCCTTCTTTTCGGCGAGCCAGGACATTGTCATCGACGCGTTCCGCGTCGAACTGCTTGCGGATCGCGAACAGGGGGCGGGCGCGGCCGCGACGCAGGTCGGCTATCGCATCGGCATGCTGGCGTCCGGTGCCGGCGCGCTTTATCTCGCGAGCGCCTTCGGCTGGCGCGGCGCATATACCGTGATGGCCGGTCTTGTTGTCGTCGGCATGGCGGCCGTGCTGCTGATCCACGAGCCGACGACTCCGCGGCCGTTACGCGAGAATTGGCTGCGCGCCGCCGTCGTCGAACCGTTTGCCGATTTCATGACGCGAAACGATTGGCTCGTCATCCTAATGTTTGTCGTGCTCTACAAGACCGGCGACGCGGTTGCCGGCTGGATGTCCGGCCCGTTTTATATTTCGATCGGCTTCGACAAGGTCGAGATCGCGAGCATCAGCAAAGTGTTCGGCCTTGTCGCCAGCATGGCGGGCGTGATCCTGGGCGGTTGGCTGGTGTTGCGCGTCGGCATCATGCGCGCCTTGGTGATCGGCGGGGTGCTGCAGGCGCTGTCGAATCTCGCCTACATCGCGCAGCTCTGGGCCGGGCACGATCTTCCGATGCTGGCCGTGACCATTGCGACGGAAAACGTCACCGGCGGGATCGGCTCGGCGGCGTTCGTCGCCTATTTGTCGCGCTTATGCAATCCCGCCTTCACCGCGACGCAATACGCGCTTCTGTCGGCATTGGCGGCCGTGTCGCGCACCTTCATCGCGTCGGGCGGTGGCTGGTTGGCGGATCGCTTGGGATGGGCGCCGTTCTTCACGGCGGCGACGTTGCTGTGCGTGCCGGGACTAATGCTCTTGCTGTTCTTGATGCGGCGCGACGCGCCGCCTACCCGATCCGCAGCAGCCGCGCGCGGTGACGGTTGAGCCAGTGGCGCTGTCCGTCGACGCCGGGCGCGAGCTTCTCGACCAATTTCCAGAATCGCTTGCTGTGATTCATCTCGGTGAGATGCGCGACTTCGTGCGCCACGACATATTCGAGCACCGCGTCCGGCGCCATGATCAGGCGCCAGGAAAATGCGAGGTTACCGTTGGCGGAGCAGCTACCCCAGCGCGTGGTGGTGTCGCGCACGGAAATGCGGCCGACTTTGCGGCCGATCTGCGACGCCAGCGCGTCGGCGCGACGATGAAATTCGCCGCGCGCCATTTCCTTGAGGAACTCGATCAGACGGCGACTGAGTTGCTCGGGCGAAGCGGCAACGTGGATTTCACCGCCCGCGATCCATGCGTGCTGGCGGTCGCGTGCCAGGTCGACGCGGCGGACACGATGGGGTTTATCGAGGATCGGCACGGTCGCGCCATCAGTCAGCAATGTGCGCGGCGGCAGCGCGGTGATGCGCTTATCGAGCCAGTTGCGGTTTTCCTCGATGAAAGCCATCGCGCGGCGCGCCGAGGTGCGGCGCGGCAGCACTAATTCCACCGCCTCCGCTTGCGCGTCGATGCGGAGCGCGAGACGACGCGCGCGCGTCGACATGCGCACGCGCACGGGAACCTCGCCGGCGCGCAATTTTATCTGATGCGGCAGGCTCATCAGGAACGGTGATGTCGCGGGCATGACGCCACTCTAAACGCGGATTGCATGGCGCGGCAAGATGGGGTCGCTCACAAATATTTTTTGAGCGCGCGCGCAAGATCGTTCGCATCGATGGTCGAATTGAAATGGCCGAGGTAACGTCGGTCGCGCGCCATCAGATAAATCACCGAGGAATGATCCATGGTGTACTGGCCGGCGGCGCCGGCCTCCTTGCGGTAATAGACGCGATATTCCTGCGCGACCGCCGCGATCTGCGCGTCCGATCCCGTGAGCGCGACGAACCGGGGATCGAAACTTTGGATGTATTCCTTCATCTGCGCGGGCGTATCGCGCGCCGGATCGACGGTGATGAAGATCGGCACGAGTTTGGCCGCGTCGGGGCCGAGCTTTGCCATCGTATCGCTCATCATCGTCAAGGTCGTCGGACAGACATCGGGACAATAAGTGTAGCCGAAATAGATCAGCATCAGCTTGCCGCGGAAATCCGTGTCGTGCCGCGTCGC
>JASHUX010000199.1 GCA_030039775.1 Alphaproteobacteria bacterium
TTAGGGTTGTACTTTTCGTCATAGACGATCGTCAGGCCCAACTCTTTCACCACCCGGCGCGCGCCGCCGATCACGTTCTGCGCGTACTCGGCGTCCGCCGCCAAGAGCGCCACCGTCTTCGGCTTGGGGTTCATGGTCATCGCGACCTCGAACCAGCCCTTGGACGGCGCTACGGCGGTGTCCTTGCCGTTGGGCAGGATCTGGAAATATTTGTCGTACTTGAACTTGTCGTTCACCGCGGTGCCGAACAGCGTCATGTAGACCATGCCATGGTCCATCGCGACCGGCATCGCGGGCGTGATCATGTTCGTGCCGTAGGACGACACGAGCAGATCGACTTTGTCGACGTCGAGAAGCTTGGTGTAGATGCCGGGCACGTTCGCCGGGCTGCTCTGATCGTCGTAATAGACCAGCTTCACCGGCCGGCCGAGCAAGCCGCCCTTGGCGTTGATGTCCTGTTCCCAAATTTGCATCGCGCGCAGCGATTGCGTACCGCCGCTGGCGAGATTGCCGGTCAGCTCCATGCTGAAGCCGATCTTGATCGGTTCCGCGGCATGCGTAGCCAACGGTAACGCCAGCACAGCGGCGGCAACGGCAAGGCCGGCAAGTTTTCGAGACATGATTCCCTCCCCGGTTGTTTTGCCGGACAATCGACCAGCGAACTCGAAATGACAAGGAAAGACTTGCGGATGACTCAGGCGACGCCGCTTTCGACGAGCCAGATCGCGCCCGGCAATTCGACAGATTGGCCTTTCTGGTGGGGCGCCAGCGCCTGGCGGATCGATTGCGCGACCGCATCGCGTACGGTGGCCGGCTGGTCGCGCAACGCGGTGCTGGTGGCGCCGATATTCATCGCCTGATGCACGGCCGTGTCCATGCCGTTGCCGCCCGCCAGATCGAAAATAAGATCGGCCGGCGTGAAGCGCGGCGCCGTGAACCCCGCGCCGGTCAGGATGCGCGTGACGCGCGCCTCATTGGCGAACGAGAACGGGCCGGGATCGTCGTCGCCCGCGGGCGGCAATTTCGGCACGTGTTCATACGCGGCGAGCAACGGCTTCAGCATCCACGGGTTCTCGCTGAGGCGGCGCCAGCAGGCGAAAACCATGCGACTCCGGGGCTTGAGCGCCTTGCGTAGATTGGCGAAGGCGGCCGTCGGGTCGCCGAAGAACATGACGCCGAAACGCGAGAACAACAAGTCGGCGAAAGGCGTGTCGAAACGGTAAGCGGCGGCGTCGGCGGCGATGAACTCGATATTGGCGACGGCCGCGGCGCGTTCACGAGCGAGCGCGACCATCTTCGCCGAGACGTCGAGCCCGATCGCGCGCCCGTCGGGCGCCACGCGGCGGGCCAGTTCCACGGTGGTCGGGCCGAGGCCGCTTCCGACGTCGAGCACGGTCTCACCGGACTTGGCCTTGGCGAGCGGATAGAGCAAGTCGGCGACGCGCGACAGCATCTTCTCGGTACGGGCGGCCTCGTTGGTCCAGCGGTCGCCCCCCGGGCCGTTCCAATAGGCCACCATGTCTTGATGAAATTCGGCCGCGCTCTTCATGGCTGATTCCCTCCAACGGCTATTCCAAGATCGTGCCGAGGACTATAGCCTGTCCCGGACGACAAGAAAGATACCGAGACGCGATGCCCCGTACCGATACCGTTCGTTCCAATAATATCGACATCCGCGTGCAGCGGGGCGGCAGCGGCGGGCCGCTGCTGTTCCTGCCCGACGCCCATATCGGCGCGGCGTGGCTGCTCTTCCACGACAAGCTGGCCCAACGGTTCGAGGTGATTTTGCCCGAACATCCGGGCTACGGGGGCGGCGACGCGCCATTCTGGCTCGAGCGGGTTCCGGATCTGGCCAATTTCTACCTTGATCTGATGGCGCAGTTGGATCTGAAGCGCGTGCATCTCGTCGGCGCGGCGCTCGGCGGCTGGATCGCGGCGGAGCTGGCGACGCGCAACGCCGCGCGGCTGGCGTCGCTGACGCTGATCGATCCGTGGGGACTTCGTGTCGACGGTGTGGGCGGCATCGATCCGTTCGCCAGCGTGGATGAACGGACGCTGCGAGATCTGTTCTTCGATGCCAGGGCTGCCGACGCGTCGGTCGCGCGCGTTCTCGCGCCCGAGGGCGAGGATGCGCTGCTCAAAGGCAAGATGGTGACGGCGAAATTGGCTTGGCAGCCGCGTCTTCACGATCCGCAGCTCGCCAAATGGCTGCACCGGATCGACGTGCCGACGCTGATCGTGTGGGGCAAGGAGGATCGGCTTCTGCCGCCGCCGTATGGGGCGGCATGGCAAAAGGCGATCCCGAACGCCAGGCTCGTCACCTTGGTCGGCGCCGGGCATGTGCCGCATGTCGAGGAGCCGGCGGACACCGCCGGCGTCATCGTCGATTTCATCGCGCAACAGAGGGTCGCGACATGAAGATCTTCAATTTCCATCTGATGCCGTACGCGCACGCCGACATGGCGGAAATCGACCGCAACGGCGCCGCCTGGGTGACGTATTCGAACAGCCATTACGACCCCGTGAAGGGCGCGCAGCTGTTCAACGATTATCTCGACGAGCTGGAAAAGGCGGACGAGCTCGGTTTCGACGGCGTCTGCGTCAACGAGCATCACCAGACCGCTTACGGCATGATGCCGGTGCCGGGCGTGCTCGCGGGCGCGCTGTCGCGCAAGATCAAGAAGAGCAAGCTGGCGATCCTCGGCCGCGCGCTCCCGTTGGTGAACAACCCCCTGACCATCGCCGAGGAGTACGCCATCCTCGACAACATCACGCGCGGTCGCGTCATAGCCGGGTTCGTCCGCGGCATCGGCGCCGAATACCACTCGATGGGTGTCAATCCCGCGGAATCGAACCAACGGTTCGTCGAGGCGCATGACCTGATCGTGCAGTCCTGGACAAAACCGGGTCCGTTCGCGTTCGAAGGCAAATATTACAATCTGCGCTACGTCAATCCGTGGCCGCTGCCGTATCAGAAGCCGCATCCGCCGATCTGGACGCCGTCCTCCGGCTCGATCAGCACCATTCGCTGGTCGGCGGCGCATCGCTACACCTATTGCCAGACGCTTGCGCCGATCGCCAACGTCGCGCGTGTGTTCGACGCGTTCCGCGAAGAAGCCGACAAATGCGGCTATCAGGCCTCGCCCGATCAGCTTGCTTGGTCGAACGCGATCTATATCGCGGAAACCGACGAAAAGGCGCGGCGCGAGGCGCGGCCCTATCTCGAAACGTACGGCAAATTCTTCAAGATGAACCCGGTCATGATGTCGCCTCCGGGATACAGCAGCATCGAATCGGTGAAGCGCCAGCGCACGATGCGCGGGCAGCGGCCGCAGACGCCGGACGACCTCATCGATCTCGGCACGGTGATCGTCGGCAGCCCCAACACCGTGCGCGAAAAGCTCGCGGCCTCTCAGGACCTCGCCGGCTTCGGCTATTCGCTCACCAAAACCCAGTTCGGCACCATGCCGCACGAAATGGCGGTGGTGAACCAGGCTGCGGTGGCCGAGGAAGTCCTGCCCTATTTCAAGGACCGCGTGCCGCAGCCGGCGAAGCGTGCCGCCGCGGAGTAAGCGATCCCTCGTTTTGCAGCGTGCGTTTTGCGCGACCGCGTGCAAGCCAGACGGTCCGGCCTCCTCCGGTAGCCCAATCCTCTATCGCGTGGACGATGACGTCGAAGCCGATGCCATCGAGCAGTTCCGTATACTCGTCCGCGCTCAAGCTGGCGTGATAAAGGTGATCTCCGCGATAGTCGCCGACCGCTTCACCATAGTCCGGTCCGCTATTGAACATCAGCACCGTCGACGAAGCGGCGTGTTGGGCGAAAACGCTGAACATCCGCCGTTGGTCGTCGGGCGTCAGGTGGAAGAAACTGTCCCAAGCAAGAATCCCATCGAATTGACGGCGAAGGCGTAGCGACCGCATATCGCCTACCAGCCAGTCTTGATCGGGAAGGCGCCGACGGCACAATGAAATGAGGCTCGGCGATGAGTCGACACCGGTTACATGGAGCCCGCGCTCGACCATATTGCGCGCCACCGGATGGCCGGAACCGCAACCCAGATCGAGAACACTCGCCGCTGGCGGCAGCGCCGCGATAAAGCGGTCGTGCCACGGTTTGTCGTTCCACGAACCGACGTGACGATTGCGGTCGGCGTCCCAGTCGCGGGCGTGTCGTTCGTAATGGTCGATGATGCGGTCGGCCAGTTCCTTCATCGCCCCGACGGTAGCCCGAGCAGTTCCGGCGACGCAACGCGCGACAACGAATGGAAGTGGAAAAGAAAAAAATTACGCCGCGACCGGCTCGGCTTCGACGACCTGGAGCGCCAGGGCCTGTTCCAGTTTTGGCAGAATGACGCTGATACTGGTGCCGTGACCCGGCGCGCTGTTGATAATCAGCGTCCCGTGATGCAATTCGATCAGTTCCTTGGCGAGGGGCAATCCGAGGCCGGTCCCGTCGTAGCGGCGAGCGAGGCGACTATCGACTTGACCGAACGGCGTCAGGGCGACGGCGATATCCTCGGGCGACATACCGATGCCGGTGTCCCGCACGTCGATAGCGATGGTTTCACCCTGATCGTGGGCCGACAACGTCACGCGGCCGCCGGGCTCGGTGAACTTCACGGCGTTGGACAAGAGATTGAGCAGCACCTGACGCAGCTTGGCCGGTTCGCCGGACACCAGCATCAGATCGGCCGGCTTGGTGAAATCGAGCATGAGACCGCCGCACGCGCATTGATCGCGCATCATGCTGGCGCAGTCTTGGAGGACGTCGCCCATATCGACCGGTTCGAGATTGATCGTAAGCTTGCCGGACTGACTCTTGGCCAGATCGAGCACGCTGTTAATGATGGCGAGCAGGTGCCGACCGCTCTGCAGAATATCGGTGATATAGGCGGTGTAGTTCTCGTTGCCGAGCCTGCCGAACATCTCGCGCTGCATGATCTCGGAGAAGCCGATAATGGCGTTTAGCGGCGTGCGGAGCTCGTGGCTCATATTGGCGACGAAACTGGATTTGGCGCGGCTCGCCGCCTCGGCCTGCAGTTGGGCTTCGCGATAGCGCTGCTCGCGTTCCTTGACCTCGGTGAAGTCGGTGAAGAAGAAGAACTCGCCGCCGTCGCGCG
>JASHUX010000200.1 GCA_030039775.1 Alphaproteobacteria bacterium
CACGATAGCGCAAAAGCACCGTCTGTCCATGGGGACTAGTCCTCCGGGACGGCGGCAGGGCTGATTAGGGCGACGAGCTGGAACAGGCCGCCGCGCCGGGCCCTAAGAGGGTGGCGCTGCCCGTGGAGACAATGGACGCCCCGATTTGACTTGCCGACGACGGCGTGCAGTCGCTGATCGGGCCCCAGTCGGGAGAATAATGCTGGACGTAATCGATGGGACTCGGCCCGTTCGCGGCCAGCACCGTCAAGGTGCCGTCGATGAACGTGAGGGTGTAGTTCGAATCCGCGGCGAGCGTGCCTTGGGTGATGGGATAGATTCCCGGCTGGCTCGTGGTTGTCGCGGCCGTCGCGATCGCCCCGCTGAGCGTATCGGTCCCGAACAGGCTGCCCGCCGTAATAGCGTAGGTCAGCGCGGGATTCGGTACGCCGAAGAAGCGGGCAAAATCGGTCGCGGTGACGGTGATCGGCGCCGGATCGACCGTCAGCATGCCGGTATTGTCGATCACCAACTCAAATCCGTGTTCCAGCGTGAAGCTCGAGCCTTCCACCGTCGCGTCGATAGCGTACGGCCCGCCGAGCACCGACGCCGTCGTCGCCGAACCCGCGGAGGTCACCGACGGCGTTCCGGAATAGCCGGGATCGGCGAGATAGACGCCGGTCAGCGCCGGGGCGCCGGTTGCGGTATAGGCGGCGGCTACCGCGGCCGTGCCGTTCTGGCCATACGTCTTGGTCACGTCGACGGTCGTCAGCGTGAGCGTCTGTTCGATGGCGAATAGATAGCGGTCGCCGGTCTGAGTGACATTGGCGGGAGGCAGCGTGACATAAGTCGCGTCCCAAATCGGTGCGTTGTCGCTGTTGAGGGCGCCGAACGTGTCGCTGCTCGGGTTGTCGGAATAAATCAGCCAGCGCCCGCCGCCCGTCGCCGACACGGCGTCGCTACCTCGTTGTTGACGAAATCGCCGACCGTCGAGAGCACCACGTTATTGCCGCCGCCGGCCGTGACGGTGGCGCCCGATGCGATGATCAAGTTGCCGCTCGTCGTGACGTCGACATTGATGGTGCCGTTCGTCGCCGTAATGCCCGCCAGCGGATTGGGCGCCGGGCCGACCATGCCGATCGGAAGCGGGAAACCGTTAACGAAGGCGATGCCCGGTTGTCCGCCGCTGAATGCCAGCGTGCCGATGGTCAATGCGCTGCTGTCGTTGACGAAGCTGAAATTGCCGCCGTCGACATAGGCCGCCAGCGTCCCGACGTTGTTTTTCTGATCGAGGGTGGCGGCGCCGGCGAGGATGCCGAGTTGGAGCGCGTTGGGACCGGTCGCGCCAAGTGTGCCGCCTGACTGCGTCACCGCCCCGCCGGTGACCAACAGCAAAGTCGAGTCGCCGAATCCGTCGTTGATCAGGTTGGTGTTGATCTGGGTGTTGCCGGCGATGTCGATATTACCCGTGAACGCGCCTGTAACGGTGCCGTCGATGTTGCGGTAGCCGAGCTGCAGCGAGCCGGCGGTGATGGAATTGAGGTCCGCGGACATTAGCGTAAGGGCATTCGCGGGCGGCGTGGCGGGATTGAGCGAAATGTTGTTCGTCGGCGTTGCCGGCGCGAGCAGCACTTGGCCGAATGCGCTGGCGTTAATGGTGCCGCCCGACAAGCTCATGGATTCCGCGAGAATTACGATCGGCGCGCCGCTGTTGCTGGTATCGACGCCGGCCACCGATGTCAGGAACGTGTATTGCGCATCGAATGTCGCATTGCCGCTCGCGTCGTTGGTGAAGCTGTAGCCGGGCGCGACCGCGATCGAGATCGGCGGCGAGAATACGGGCATCGGCTTCGTCGCCGGCGGCGCGCCACAGGGCACCACCGAGTGCCAAGGCTTGGAGCCACGTGCGAATGCGGCGACCCCCGTTTTATGCGACGCGCGTCGTGCGCGCGTCTTCGTCGAGACTATCAATCCGCCTTCCATGCAACCAATAAAAAAACAGACGCCGTTCGCAGAGACGAAGGGATAATCCTTAACCGCCGCCGTCGTGGTTAGCCGCGATCAGCCGCGTGGCGCGCGCGAGATCCGCCGCGGTGTTAACGTTGAAAAACGGGTCAATGGGATCGGCGTCGAATTCGACCGTCGCCAGCGGATAACGCGCGGTCCACGCGTCGACCTTCGCCACGCCGTCATCGAGGATCGCGCGGCGTAACGCGGCCGCGACACTTACAGGCCACAGGCCGACAACGGGATAGGGCTGTCCGCTGGATGCGGCCCGCGCCAGCACGGTACCGGCCTGCTCCCGCGCCCCAAGAAGGCGTCGAACCAGATCACGGGGCAAAAAGGGCCCGTCCGCCGGGACGCTGACGACATCGGTTATGCCGGGCGCGTGCGTCGCTGCCCATTCGAGCGCGGTCAGCACGCCGACCAGCGGACCGCCGAAACCCGGAATGACGTCGGCGACGATAGGCAAATCCCAAGCCGCGAACCGCGCCGGATCGCCATTGGCGTTCAGAATGATCCGTACCGCCTGTCCGTCGAGCCGTTCCAACACATGCGTGAGGATTGGTCGGCCCGCCAGGGGCTGCAGGCATTTGTCACCACCGCCGATACGGCGCGCGCGCCCGCCCGCCAGGATCGCGGCGACGATGCGATCGCGCGATGGCACGGCGCTCATGTGATCAACCGTTCGACATTGGCGATATTGTCCGCCTCCGCCGCGGGCTTGTCCCAACGGATGCGGTGGACGCGCGGAAACCGCATCGCCACGCCGGATTTGTGACGCGTCGATTTGTGGATGCTGTCGAACGCGATCTCCAGCACCAGTTGCGGCTCGACCGCGCGCACCGGGCCGAAACGGTCGACTGTGTGCTCGCGCACCCAACGGTCGAGGCGGCGCAGCTCCTCGTCGGTGAAACCGAAATAGGCCTTGCCGACCGGTACCAGCTCGTCGTCGCGCCACACGCCGAACGTATAGTCGGAATAGAACGAAGACCGCTTGCCGTGGCCGCGTTGTGCATACATCAGCACCGTGTCGAGCGTGAGCGCGTCGCGCTTCCATTTGAACCACGGTCCTTTGGGCCGGCCCGACACATAAGGTGAGTCGCCGCGTTTCAGCATAATGCCCTCAATGCTGCGCTCGCGCGCGCCGGCGCGTAGTTCCTTGAGATCGTCCCAGGACCGGAACGGAATCACCGGCGACAGGTCCATCCGATCCGGCTTTGCGCTGGCGAACCAGGTTTCGAGCCGCGCGCGGCGCCGGTCGAAGGGCAGGGGGCGCAAATCTTCGGCGCCTTCTTCGAGAATATCGTAGAGCCGGACCCAAGCGGGAAACTCCGCCAGCATCTTCGAGCTCGCGAGCTTGCGGTTGAGGCGCTGCTGCAAATCGTTGAAGCTCGCGACCTCGCCGTCGCGCATGACCAGCAACTCCCCATCCAGGACGACATTTCCGGGCATGGCCGCGATCAACTCGGGAAACGCGGCGCCGATATCGTCGCCGGTACGCGAATAAAGCCGCCGTTGACCGCCGCGCCCCACAAGCTGCACCCGCACGCCATCCCATTTCCATTCGGCGCGGTAATCGGCGGGGTCGAGTTTGCCGAGATAAGAATCCTCGAGCGGCTGCGCCAGCATGATCGGCGTGAAGGTCGGTTGGCCTTCGATGGCCGGGCGCGGGACGTGGCCTTCGAGCCAGCGGAATAGGTCCGCGAAGGGCGGTGCCAAACCGTGCCAAACGGACTCAATTTCCTCAAGCGGTACGTTCGACCATTCCGCGAGTGCGGTCTTTGCGAGCCGTGCCGATACACCGACGCGCAAGCCGCCGGTGACGAGCTTCAGCAGCGCCCAACGTCCGGTCGGGTCGAGCGCATCGAGCCAACGGCCGATGCGCGCGGGCGCGTCGATCCGCGTCGCCTCGTGCAACTCCGTCACTATCTCCGATAGGCTCGGGACATAGTTCACGCCGTGCCGCGACGGCCAGATCAGCGATACGGTCTCGGCGAGGTCGCCGACGAAATCGTAGGAGAGATCGAACAGCGTCTCGTCGACGCGCTCCATGACCAGCGCGCGGATCTGCGACGCCTTGACCTCGCGGAAGTTCAGCTCGCCCGTCAACGCCGCCAGCGCCCAGCCGCGGTCCGGGTCGGGCGCAGTGCGGAAATATTCCTTCATCAGGGTGAGCTTGCAGTTACGGGCCGGGGTGAAGATCAGCCCGTCGAGCAGCGGCGCGAACCGCTCCATTATTCTTCATCCTCGTAACCGACCAGCGACAAGGCGCGCGCTCTGAAGCCCATCTTGCCGGCTTGGTAGAGCAGGGCTTCCTCGGCGCCGTGAGTCACCCACAATTCGCCCGGCTTCACCTCCTCGATAGTCGCGGTCAGCTCGTCCCAATCGGCGTGGTCTGAAATAACCAACGGCAATTCGATGCCGCCGGCCTTGGCGCGTTGCCGCACCCGCATCCAGCCCGAGGCCTGTGCGACGAGCGGATCCGGCAGCCGTCGCGACCACGGTTCGGCCGGGGCAGTGGGCGGCGCCAATACGATGCGGCCTTTCAACGCCTCTCGGGGCGCTCCAGTGGCGGGGAGCACCGGGCCGAGTGCCACGCCCATCCGCTCGTAGAGTTCGGTCATCCCGAGAAGGGCGCCGTGCACATAGACCGGCTCCTCGTAACCGGCGCGACGCAGCAGTACCAACACGCGCTGACATTTCCCCAGTACATACACCCCGACAAGATGGCAGCGCTCGGGGAGCAGCGTGAGCGAATGCAGGAGCTTATCGATCTCCTGGTCATCCGGAGGATGGCGAAACACTGGCAACCCGAACGTCGCCTCGGTGATAAAGAGATCGGCACTTTGCGGCTCAAACGGCGCACAGGTCGGATCAGCGCGCCGCTTGTAATCGCCGGAAACAACGACGCGGCTGCCGCGATAGTCGAGCACGATCTGCGCGCTGCCCAGCACATGGCCGGCGGGCAGCAGCCGAACCACGACCGCGTTGATCGTCAAAGCCTCGCCATAGGAGAGGGTTTGCAATACTGCGCCGGCGCCATCGCCATAGCGCAATTGCATGATCGCGATCGTTTCCGGAGTGGCCAGCACCTGGCCGTTCCCGGCGCGCGCATGATCGCCATGGCCATGTGTGATGACGGCGCGCGGCACCGGGTGCCGCGGATCGATATAAAAATCGCCGGGCTCGCAATAGAGACCGGCCGCTGTGGTTCTGATCCAAGTTTCGGGCCGCGGCGCGGCGATCGACATCAGCAACTACCCTATTGCGCTCTTTCACCCGATATGGGCGGCGAGCACGATCGCCGAAGCGATGCCGGCTCTTGGCGGCCCGTCGCCCAGCAGCTGCGCTAGACCAATTGTTCGAGGGCAGCCGCGTCGCGGATGATGATCAGCTCTTTCGCGATCGCGACAATCCCCTCCTTTTCCCATTCGGTGAGCTGCTTGTTGACGCTCTCCCGGGTGCTGCCGACTATGTTGCCGAGCTCGCTCTGGGATAAGTGCAGTTCGAGCTGCCCGCTGTCGACTTGCGCGCGCCCCGACCTCTTGGAAAGCTGCAGCAAAGCCTTGGCGATCCGGCCTTTGACGTGGCGAAACACCAGATCCTCGACCTGCTCGCTGGTCCGGCGCAGCTTTTCGCATAGTATTTTTATCAGCATCAGGCAGATCTCGGGGTGTTTTTCGAGATAGGGCATGAAGTCGCGCCGGTTCAGCACCAATAATTCGCAATCGGTCATCGCGAACGCATCACTGCTGCGCGGGCCGCCGTCGAGCAGCGCGATCTCCCCGACAATGTCGCCTTCATTCAAGATGTTGAGTACGATCTCTTTGCCATCGAGAGAAATCGAACTGGACCGGACGCTGCCGCGCAGCACCAGCATCATGCAATTGCCGGGCGAGTCCTTCGGAAAAATCTCTTCGTCTGCCGGATAAAACTCAACCCGTGCATAGCGCAAGAGCGCGTCGATTTCGATCTCGCTCAATTTTCCGAGCAAGGGATGCTTTGCTAAAATTTCCCGCTTTTCTTGATTGGTGAAGCCAAGCATTGG
>JASHUX010000201.1 GCA_030039775.1 Alphaproteobacteria bacterium
TATCCGGACCAGGCGGAAGAACCGCTTCCCGGGCAACTCCGCTACGGCGCCCATCATGATTACGGCGGCTTGACGCTGTTGCGTCAGGACGACGCGCCGGGCGGCCTCCAGATATGCGATGCGTCGGGGGCATGGCACGACGTTGCGCCGATCGCCGAAAGCTTCGTCGTCAACGTGGGCGATCTGATGTCGCGCTGGACGAACGGACGCTGGCACTCGACGCTTCACCGCGTCGTCAATCCGCCGCGATATCTGACCGGCAGCACGCAGCGTTTGTCGATGGTGATGTTCACCGCGCCCAGCGACGACGCGGAAATCGCGTGCCTGCCGTCATGCTGCGACGCGGCGAACCCGGCGAAATACAAGCCTGTGACCGCGGGCGCCTATGTTCGCGGCAAGATCGAAGCCTCGATGCTGGAGGTCACCCGCGCCGGCGGCTAAGGGTGATAGCGCTTCGCCAGCTCCCGGTCGTGCGCCGTGCCGACAAAACGGAGCGTGTAGGCTTTCTTATAGTCTATATCCTTCGGGTACTGACCGACGGCGACCGCCGAATCGAAAAACGCCTTCCAGCGCGCGTCGGTCATGACGCCGATGCCGTCCGTCAGTGAATCGCCGGAATCGACGATGCCGTATTTTTTCATCGTCGCGATGGAGAACGCGATCTGGGCGTCCGTCATGTCCGGATTGTCTTTCTTGATGAGATCGTTTCCCGGCTTCGGATCGCCATACATGTAGCTGTACCAGCCCTCGATCGAAGCATCGACCATTTGTTGAACGATATCGGCATGTTTTTCGACCATGGCGGCGGTTGTGTCGATGGTCGTCGCGTAGCTCGGATAACCGGCGTCGTCCGCAAGCAGGAACACTTTGGGCGTGAAATGGCCCTCCTGCTCGATCGCGAACGGCTCGCTGGTGACGTAGCCTTGCTGAACCAGGTGCTTATCGACCAGAAACGGCGCGATCTGGAAGGTGTAGGGCCGAACCTGCGAGTCCGTGAAACCGAATTTGTATTTGAGGAATTGCCACCACGTGTCGACGATCTGCTGCGACACCGAGATCGGCACGCCTTTCATGTCGGCGATCGAATTGATGCCGACATCGGGATGGGCGATGAGAACCGACGGCTCTTTTTGAAACATCGCGGCTACGGTGACGGCGGGAACGCCGCTCTTCACAAAGTTGAGCGAATTGCCGCTGTTCGAGCCGACGCGGAAATCGACCGCGCCAGCGGCGAGAAGCTGAGCGGTGTTAAGCTGCGGACCGCCGGGGCGGATTGTCACGTCGAGCCCGTATTTCTCGAACAGGCCCGTGGCCTTCGCCTGATACCAGCCGCCATGCTCGGCTTCCGCGGTCCAGCTCATGATGATGCTGACCTTGTCGGCGGCGAACCCGCGCGGCGTCCAGAGCGCGGCGGCGGCAAAGAGCGCCGCCGCGGCGCAACGTGAAAATCCCCGAACCATGGTTCCCCTCCGGTTGATCGTGGTGATGCGCGGTTACGCCGCCGCGCCGTAGGTCTTGCGATACATCGCGGCGAGGTGATCGCCGGACGTGATCGGCGGATATCGCGGCGGCCGGTCGGCGTCGCAGCATGTCGGCAGGCACTCGACCTGCGTGTAGTAGGACGGATCGAAGAAGAACGCGGCCGAGTAGCGGTCGCGCGGCGAACGATTGAGCACGCGGTGCGTCGTCGAGACGTAGAGATCGTTGGTCCAGCGCTGCATCATATCGCCGATATTGACGATAAACGCCCCGGAAACCGGGCGCGCCGGAATCCATCGGCCGCCGGGCAATTGTATTTCGAGCCCGCCGACCTCGTCCTGCGCCAGAACGGTGATCGCGCCCCAATCGGTATGTGCGCCGCAGCCGACCTCTTTTGCCGGGTCGGCGGTCGGATGCGGTGGGTAGTGAAGGAGCCGCAGCGACGACACATGTTCGGCGAGGTGCGGGTCGAAATAACCCCACGGTAGGTCCAACGACATGGCGACGCCGTTCATTAGCAAGCGTGCGAGCCGCTCGACCGCGGAAAAATATTCCAGCACTTGCTCGCGCCAGCCGGGCAGCCCTTCCGGCCATTGATTGGGACCGTGATAGGGCGTATCCGCGCGGACTAGCGGATGATCGGGCCCGTAATCAATGCCGATGAAATAACTCTCTTTCCGGTCGAAGCCGGTGGCGGCGTCGAGCGTCTGATTGCCGATCCCGTCGAACCCGCGGTTCCACCGCCAATTCCGCATGCTGGCCTGTTCCTTAACGGCGCCGGGCTGATCGAAAAAGCGCTTGGCCTCGGCGAACAAGCCGCCGACGCGAGCCACATCGATGCCGTGATTGGCGGCGTAGAAGAAGCCGGTTGAAAGGCACGCGCCGCGCAGGGCTCGCGCAACGGCCGCGCGAGCGGCCGGATCGTTTGCCGCGAGCGGCGCGACGTCGATCACCGGAGGCGACATATCCCGTTCCGCGCTCATCGGACAGACGTCAGCCGAACTGGTGGTTCGCCGCGGCGCGGACCGTCGCGCCGTATTTCGATTTCGCCATGTTTTTCCAGGAGCTCCCGCAACATGCGCCGCATCAGGATGCCCGGCCGGTCCGACGCCATGTTCAATTCCGCGCCGGTCTGGTCGAGCGGCACGTCGTAGTCCGTGCTTTCGAGGATTCCTTGATCTTCGAGCGTGACCTGGCGATCGAATGCGATGACGTCCGCCGCCTTCGCCTCCGCCTCGGTGTCGTTGCGGAAGCAGAACTGAACGATCTGCGACGAACGGTCGTCGATCGGCGTCACGGCGGTGACGATCGAATGCACCATTCCGTTGGGATAGTTGATGCGCAGCTTGCGCAAGAACGGCATGTACCAACGCGCGCGCATGTGCCGGACGGTGTGGTCGGAATCCATATGCAGGAGGTGCTTTTGAATCTCCGGATTACGAACCGGCACCGAACTCAGCATAAGGAAGCCGTCGGCCCTGTTCTCGATCTCGAGTTTCGCGGGCGCCGGATGCCCCTGGTCGCCGAAACTCTCGCGGTGGACAAAGCTGAAATGGGCGTTGTCGAAACTGTTCTCCATAACGCGCAAGCCCGCGCAACCCCAGACTTCGTAGAATTGATCGATTTGGCGGAAGCCGCCTTCCTCCGGTTCTTCGAACGCCGGCAGGTCCGCCAGCGGTTCGTCGAGCGCCACCCAGGCATAGCCGTAGCGCGCGGCGGCGCGGAACCACGGTACCGTCATTCGGGTCGGCCGGTCCTCGGCGGCGGCGCTCTGCGGAATACGGACCACGCGGCCGGTCGGATCGTACGCCCAGCCGTGATAACCGCAGACCAGTCGATTGCGCTCGCAATAGCCCTTCGACAGCTTGGCTGTGCGATGACAGCAACGGTCGGCGAGCGCGACCGGCGCATTCTCGGCCATCCACAAGACAATGTCCTCGCCGAGAAGGCGGAAGGGTTTCGGCCCATCCGCCAGCATCGCGAGCGGCATGACCGGATACCAAAATCGCCGCAGAACAGGCTGTTCGCAGACCAGCACGAGCGCCTCGCAAAAGCCAATTTGACCGTTGGAGTCTGGAGTTGTCGGCGCTATACGAAAAGCATCAATTAGGTCCTAGAATGATGCCTTATCGGCAGCACTGAAACCCGATGCTTCACTCGCGCATGCTGCGTTATCTCGACGAAGTCGCCCGCGCTGGATCGATCCGGAAGGCGGCGGAGCGGCTCAACGTCGCCTCGTCCGCGATTAATCGCCAAATCCTTGCGCTTGAAGAGGAGATGGGCACGCCGATTTTCGAGCGGCTGCGCAAGCGACTGCGCCTTACGGCAACGGGGGAACTATTGATCGGGCATGTACGCGAGACGCTGCGGGAGCACGAACGGGTGCGCGCGCGCATCGAGGATTTGCGCGGCTTGCGGCAAGGTAAGGTGACGGTGGCCACGATGAGCGGGCTGGCCGGGTCGATCTTGGCGCCGATGATCGCGACGTTCCGCGCGCGCCACCCGCGCGTTCAAATCGTGGTATCCGTTCGACCCGTCGCCGATATCGTCGGGGCGCTGATCAACGGCGAGGTCGATCTCGGCCTGGGCTTCGATTTGCCGGCGGAACCCGCCTTGCGGACGGTTGCCGGCTTCGAATGCAAGCTCGGCGCCGTTGTCGGGCCCGGCCATCCGCTCGCCGGACGCGGGTCCGTCTCGCTGAGCACTTGCCTCGGTTATCCGATTATCTTGCCGGATGCCGGCCTCACGCTGCGGCATGCGCTGGACGACGCCTTTACGCGAGCGACGATTAACGTGACCCCGATCGTGGAAACCAATGCCATCGAGCTCATCAAGCGCTCCGCCATGCTCGATTTAGGTGTCGGCTTTCTCAACATTGTCGATGTCGCGGAAGAGCGGCGACGCGGGGAGCTCGTCTTCATCCCGCTCAGCGACCGCCACATCCGGCCGCAGCTTCTGAAAATCATGTATCGCGAAAAGGGTGGCCTCGATCCGCTCGCCAATTTGTTCGCGGAGGAGATCAAGTCGACGTTCGACGAATTGGTCGGGACCGCCTGACGCTTCCTTTGCGTGAGCGGAATGCTCGAATTTCGATGCTTTTCCACGTCGCGGGGTCTGCCAAAGTCACCCGTTCCGGATGAATGAGGAATACTTGCCGATGGCGCATATGGACGATCTTTCCATTCCCGTTTCAGCGAAATACTGGCTTCGGAAGGCGCGGGTGCCCGCGGCGATGTTGTCCCGTCCGATCGTCGCCGCGTCGGACGCCGACGGCGCCGTGCTCCTCGACCTGTCGATCGCCGGAGGGCAAATCGAGGCCGTCGTTCCTGCCGGGGCGTCGGCGTATGACGGGTTGCCAAGCGTCGATGTCGGCGGGCGGCTGGTGTGGCCCGGTCTCGTCGATATGCACACCCATCTCGACAAGGGCCACATCGTCGACCGCACCACCAATCCCGACGGCACCTTCACCGGCGCGCGGCTGGCGACCATCGCCGACCGCGGCCGATATTGGACCGAGCAGGACGTCAGGCGCCGCATGGAATTCGGGTTGCGTTGCGCTCTCGCGCACGGCGTCGCCGCCATCCGCACGCATATCGATTCCTACGAAGGCCAGTCGGAGATTAGCTGGAAGGTGTTCCGCGAGCTGCGCGACGCGTGGCGCGACAAGATCGTGCTTCAGGCGGCCTCGATTTGTCCGATCGATCTCCTCGAAGGCGATGCCGGCATCGGGCTGGCCGATCTCGTCGCGCGCTCGGGCGGCGTCCTCGGCGGCGTGACGCGCGCCTTTAACGAGGATCACTCGGAAAACGTGACGTCATTGGATACGCTGCTGGACCGCCTGTTTCACCTGGCGGCGGAGCGGTCGCTCGACATCGATCTGCATGTCGACGAAACCGGCGATCCGCGCGCCGCGTCGTTGATCCATGTCGCGGACGCGGCGATCCGGAACAAGTTCAAGGGCAAGGTGGTGTGCGGCCACTGCTGCAGCCTGGCGGTGCAGCCGGATGAGCTCGTCCGCGAGACGTTGCGCCGGTGTGCCGACGCCGGCATCGCGATCGTCAGCCTGCCGATCGTCAATATGTATCTCCAGGACCGCATGGACGCGAGGACGCCGCGTTGGCGCGGCGTCACACTGATCCGGGAGATGCGGGCCGCCGGCCTCGAGGTCGCGATCGGCGGCGACAATTGCCGCGATCCGTTCCACGCCTACGGCGATCACGACATGGTGGACACCTTCCGGCAGGCGATCCGGATCGCCCATCTCGACCATCCGTTCGGCGATGTCACCCGGCTGATCGGTCCGGCGCCGGCGGCGATCATCGGCGCGGCGCCGTTCGGCATGATTACAGCCGGCGGGCCGGCGCGGCTGATCCTGTTCAGTGCGCGAAACCTGAACGAGCTGATGTCCCGCCCGCAATCGGATCGAATCGTCATCAAGGACGGCAAGCGGCTTGACGCCGAGTTGCCGGATTATGCCGAGCTCGGCGAGGAATTGAGCCTAGCGGCCGAGTAGCAGCGACGACGCCATCGTGCCGCCGTGGCGCACGCCGAGGGTGATGATCTTGGCCTCGGCGTTGGGCGTCGATGCCGGGTCGGCGCCGGTACCCGGATTTACCGGATAGGCAGGGAAGCACGCACCCGCAACGGAAAGGCGGAGGCGGTCGCCGCGAGGCAGCGTAATGCAAGTGGCGCGCATCGGCACCGCGATCGGACCGTCGCGACCGGCGCTGCGCTTGACGCGGCGATAGCCCTGCGCCAACGCCGTCGCGCGACCGTCCGGCGTGACGCGTGACAGGGCGCAGCTGACGTCGAAGTCGGCTGCGTCGCTAGTCAGCCAT
>JASHUX010000202.1 GCA_030039775.1 Alphaproteobacteria bacterium
CGATGACGTTCTTAACGTCGCGTGTGAGGATTCGTTACGCTGCACTGCACAAAGCGCCCTTGACCCGCCGCCGGGCCGGGCGTACCTGTGCCGCGATTTTCAGCAGGAGCCAGAAGCGTGGATACGAATCCGGTTCCGACCCCGAAAGCGCGCGTTAGTCCCGTCGCGTTGCGCCAGCGCAAAGGCGGCGTGCCGATCGTCTGCCTCACCGCCTATTCCGCGCCGATGGCGCGGCTTATCGACAATGCGGTCGACCTGGTTCTAGTCGGCGATTCGCTGGGCATGGTGGTCTACGGCTTCGAGACCACGGTGCCGGTGACACTGGAAATGATGATCCGCCACGGCGCCGCCGTGGCGCGCGGGGCGCGGCATGCGTGCGTCATTCTCGACCTGCCCTTCGGCACCTACCAGGAAACGCCGGTCCAGGCCTATCGCAACGCGGCGCACGCGCTGGCGGAAACCGGCGTTGCCGGCGTCAAGATCGAGGGCGGCGAGATCATGGCGGAGACGATCCGTTTCCTGGTCGAGCGCGGCATCCCCGTGTTGGGTCATATCGGCCTGCAGCCGCAATCGGCGAACACGGTCACGACCGGCGGCTTTCGCGCGCAAGGCAAGAGCGACGAGGATCAGGCGCGCATCCTCGCCGACGCGCGCGCGGTGGCGGCGGCCGGCGCCTTCGCGGTCGTGGTGGAGGGCGTGACCGAAAGTTTGGCGCGGGTCGTGACCGACGCGATCGAGATTCCGACCATCGGCATCGGCGCATCGGCGCATTGCGACGGGCAGATCCTGGTAACGGACGACGTCGTCGGTCTGTTCACCGACTTCAAGCCGCGCTTCGTCAAGCGCTACGCCGAACTGGCGCCGACGATTGCGCAGGCGGCCGAGGAATATGCCGAGGATGTGCGTCAGCGCCGCTTCCCCGGCCCGGAACACACCTACGGCGGAAAAAAGTAGTCGGTAGTCAGTTTTCAGTTTTAGCTGACAACTGATAACTGACGACTTTCCTCACATATCGAAAATCTGCCACCAATGCGGGCCGTTGGTCGGCGCGGGACCGTTCGGCGCATAGCCCTTGCTTTCCATACAAGCCCTGACCATCTCGCCGCTGCGTTCCTGATTGCTCGACGCATCGTCGGACAGATGGGTTTCGGTCGATTGTGATTGCGACCAGTCGTGCTGGCGCGATGCGGCGATATCGGTGTCGATATCGACGTCGCGCTGGATCGCGTGCTGCGCCTCATGACGGCAGTCGGCGTAGTCGGCCGCCGCGACGTCGGAGGCGACGCCGTCCTTCGTCCACTCGGGCGAACTGCCGCAGGCCGCGAGCGATATCGACAGCGCGAACGCCGCCATCACCGGAAATGACCTGCCCATCACCCGATCTCCCCTAGGGCGGGCTAAAAGCGCCCGGCCTGATAATCGATCGCCGCCTGACGGATTTCTTGCGGCGTATTCATCACGAACGGACCGTACCGCGCCACCGGCTCGTTGAGCGGCCGACCGGCCACCAACAAAACCCGAGCGGCACCGCCGGAAGCGGCAATACGCACCGCATCGCCGGGGCCGAGCACGATCAGGTTACCATGTCCGATCGTGTCCGGTGCCTCGCCTACCGCGATCGTGCCCTCGAATGGGTAAAGAAATACCGCATGAGTCGCCGGTAGCGGCAAGGTGACCGTGCCGCCTGCCGGCAGGGCGATGTCGAGCATGGTCGGCTGGGTCGCGATGCCGTTGATCGGACCGCGCACGCCGGCGATCTCGCCCGCGATCACTTTCGCCGTGACCCCGGCCGGCAGCGATGCCGTCGGAATCTCGGCGGGCGGAATCTCCTGATAACGCGGCGCCGTCATCTTGTCCTTGGCGGGCAGGTTGACCCAGAGCTGAAAGCCCCACATCAGCCCGTTTTCCTGCTCCGGCATTTCCGAATGGACAATGCCGCGCCCGGCCGTCATCCACTGGACCGAGCCGGCGTCGAGACGGCCCGAATGACCCTTGTTGTCGCCATGGCGCATCTTGCCGGCGAGCATGTACGTCACCGTCTCGAAACCGCGATGCGGATGCTCGGGAAAGCCGGCGATATAGTCATTGGCGTCGTCCGAGCGGAACTCGTCGAGCATCAGGAACGGATCGACGCTGTCGAGTTGCTGCGTGCCAATGAGGCGATTGAGCTTCACCCCGGCGCCGTCGCTGGTCGGCGTGCCGCGGACGATGCGCGCCGCCGGCCGCAAAATCATTCTCGATCCGTCCATCGCTGTGCTCCTATTTCTTTTGCAAGGCGCGGCCCCGGACCAGCGCGTCGGCGGTCTCCGCGACGAACTTGCCCTGATACCGTGCGATTTCCTTCTCGTTCTCGCTGACCGCTTTCGGCTTTTGCATGGTGCCCGCGACGATACTGGCGCCATAGGGCGAGCCGCCGCTGATCTCGTCGACATTGCTCACGGCGGGGCTGGCGAAGCCGATCGGCACGACGATCATGCCGAGATGCTGCAAGACGGTCTGAAAGTTCAGGATCGCCGCGTCCTGGCCACCGTGCTGCGTGTTGGCCGAGGTGAAGATGCTGGCGAGCTTGCCGATCATCGCGCCGCTGAACCACAGCGAGCCGGTCTGGTCGAGGAAATGCTTCATCGACGCCGCCATCATGCCGTAGCGCGTAGCCGTGCCGAAGATCACCGCGTCATAGTCCTTGAGTTCGTCGGGACTAGCCTCGGGTGCGACGAAATCGGTCTTCTGATAGCGAGCTTTTGCTTCTTCGGCCGAAAACAGTTCCTTGACCCGTTTCAGCGTCACTTCGGTGCCGGGCACGGAACGCGC
>JASHUX010000203.1 GCA_030039775.1 Alphaproteobacteria bacterium
CACGCAGGCGAGCGGATTGGCCATGTCCTTGCCGGCGATGTCGGGTGCCGAGCCGTGCACCGGCTCGTAGAGCGCCTTGCGCCGGCCGGTCGAATCAGCCTCGCCCAGCGACGCCGAGGGCAGCATGCCGAGCGAGCCGGTGAGCATCGCGGCGCAATCCGACAGAATGTCGCCGAACAGATTATCCGTGACGATGACGTCGAACTGTTTCGGGTTGCGCACGAGCTGCATGGCGCAATTGTCGGCGTACATATGCGACAGGGCCACATCCTTGTATTCGGAATCGTGCAGCTTCTGCATTTCCTCGCGCCACAGCTCGCCCGATTCCATGACGTTGGCTTTCTCAACCGAGCACACCTTGCCGTGGCGCTTGCGCGCCAGCTCGAAGGCGACGCGGCCGACGCGCACGATCTCGGAGGTGGTGTAGACCTGCGTGTTGACGCCGCGCCGCTCGCCGTTGGCTAGGGTCGTGACGCCGCGCGGCTCGCCGAAATAAACTCCGCCGGTCAGCTCGCGCAGGATCATGATGTCGAGACCCGAAATCACGTCGGGCTTCAAGGTCGAGGCGCCGATCAGCGGCTCGAACACCATCGCCGGCCGGAGATTCGCGAACAGCCCCATTTCCTTGCGCAAGCGCAACAGGCCGCGCTCGGGCCGTACAGCGAACGGCAATGCCTCCCATTTGGGGCCGCCGACCGCGCCGAACAGCACGGCGTCCGCCTCGTGCGCCCGCGCCATGGTCGCGTCGGAGATCGGCGCGCCCTCGGCGTCGTAGGCGCAACCGCCGACCAGGCCCTCGCTGGTGTCGAAGCGCGCGATGCGCTTGCGGTCGAACCATTCGATGACGCGATAGACCTGGCGCATCACTTCCGGGCCGATGCCGTCGCCCGGCAGGATCAGCAGTTTCTTGTTTGGCGTGCTCATCGCGCGGGCACCCACAGCCAGGGTTGCGCCGCGCGGGCCTTGTCCTCGAACGCGCCGATCTCGACGCGCTTTTGCTCGGTCAGGCCGATTTCGTCGATGCCGTCGATCAAGGCTTCGCGGCGGAACGGATCGATGTCGAATTTCACCACCGAGCCGTCGGGCCGGGTGATGGTCTGCGTCTCGAGATCGACGGTGAGACGCGCGTTGGCGCCCTTCTTGGCGTCGTCCATGAGCTGATCGCAAATCTCTTGCGGCAGCGCGATTAGCAAAATCCCGTTCTTGAAACTGTTGCCATAGAAAATATCGGCGAAGCTCGGCGCGATGACGACGCGGATGCCGAAATCCTGGAGCGCCCACGGCGCGTGCTCGCGCGACGAACCGCAGCCGAAATTCGGTCCCGCCACCAAAATCTGCGCCTTGCGGTAGGCCGGCTTGTTCAAGACGAAATCGGGGTTCTCGGTGCCGTCGGGCTTGTAGCGCTGGGCGTCGAACAGGTTCTTGCCCAGGCCCTTGCGCTGAATGGTTTTAAGGAACCGCGCCGGGATGATCATGTCGGTGTCGACATTGATCGTCGGCAGCGGCGCCGCGACGCCGGTGACGGTTGTGAATTTGTCCATGCGTCGCTCCTCTAGCCCAATTGCCGCACGTCGGCGAGCTTGCCCGCGATCGCCGCCGCGACCGCCATCGCCGGCGACACCAGATGCGTGCGCCCGCCCGGTCCTTGCCGGCCTTCGAAATTGCGGTTCGAGGTCGAGGCGCAGCGTTCGCCCGGCTTCAGCTTGTCGTCGTTCATGGCGAGGCACATCGAGCAGCCCGGCTCGCGCCATTCGAAGCCGGCTTCGAGCAGGATCTTGTCGAGCCCTTCTTCCTCGGCCTGATGCTTGACCAGGCCCGAGCCCGGCACCGCCATAGCTCGCACGCCGGGCGCCACTTTGCGGCCCTTCGCCACGGCGGCCGCCGCGCGGAAATCCTCGATGCGGCCGTTGGTGCAGGAGCCGATGAAGACATGATCGACCGCGATGTCGGTCATCTTGGTTCCGGGCTTCAGCGCCATGTAGTCGAGGGCGCGCCTCATGCCGTTGCGGCGTTCCTCGTCGGGCTCGTCGTCGGGATTCGGGATAACGCCGGTGATCGGCACGACATGCTCGGGCTTGTTGCCCCATGTGACGAGCGGCACGATCGTCGCGGCATCGAGCGACACGGTCGTGTCGTAATGGGCGCCCGGATCGGACGGCAGCGTCTTCCAAAAAGCCAGCGCCTGTTCCCACGCCCCGGCTTTGGGCGCATAGGGCCGGCCCTTCAGATAGTCGAACGTGATCGCGTCGGGCGCCACCAGGCCGGCGCGGGCGCCGCCTTCGATCGACATGTTGCACACCGTCATGCGGCCTTCCATCGACATGCGCCGGAACACGTCGCCGGTATATTCGATGACGTGGCCGGTGCCGCCGGCGATGCCGATTTTGCCGATGATGGCCAGGATCACGTCCTTCGGCGTGACGCCCAGGCCCAGCGTGCCGTTGACCTCGACCTTCATGTTCTTGGGCCGGCGCTGGATCAGGGTTTGCGTCGCCAGCACATGCTCGACCTCGGATGTGCCGATGCCGAAAGCGAGCGCGCCGACCGCGCCGTGGGTCGCGGTGTGGCTGTCGCCGCACACGATGGTCATGCCCGGCTGCGTCAAGCCCTGTTCCGGCCCGATGATATGGACGATGCCTTGGCGGATATCGTCCATGCCGAAATAGGTGAGGCCGAATTCCTTGGCGTTGCGCTCCAGGAGCTCGACCTGGATGCGGCTTTCCTCGTCCTTGATGCCGCCGGCGCGGTTGGAAGTCGGGACGTTGTGGTCCGGCACCGTGATGGTCGCGTCGGGCCGATGCACCTTGCGGTGAGCGACTCGCAAGCCCTCGAAGGCTTGGGGGCTCGTCACCTCATGGACGAGATGCCGGTCGATATAGAGGAGGCCGGTACCGTCCGGCTGCATCTCGACGAGATGCGAATCCCAAATCTTGTCGAACAACGTGCGCGGTTTGGTCGCCATGCCACCCTCACCAACGGAAAATTATTCCTGCGCCGCGTTTTCCGCCGTCTCGCCGGTGCGCTCGAGGCCGAACTCGCGCTCGCGCTCGGCGATGCGCGCCTTCTTGCCGGTGCGGCCGCGGAGATAATAGAGCTTGGCGCGGCGCACCGCGCCGTGGCGCACCACTTCGATGGCGGTGATGCGCGGGCTGTAGAGCGGGAAAATGCGCTCGACGCCCTCGCCGTACGAAATTTTCCGCAAGGTGAAGCTCGAATTGGCGCCGGCGCTTTTGCGCGCGATGCACACGCCTTCGAAGGCCTGGATGCGTTCGCGCTCGCCCTCGACCACCTTGACGCTGACCTTGACCGTGTCGCCGGGCGCGAAGTCCGGCACCGGGCGCGCCTCGGCCAGTTTGGTCGTGGCGTCGCGGTCGACGGTTTCCATGCGGTTCATGACAGGTCTCCGATTTTCTGCTCGCGCCGACCCGATCGGGCGAGATATTGCGTCCATAGATCGGCGCGTCGCTCGCGCGTCGCGCGTTCCGCCTCGGCCAAGCGCCAGCGGCGAATCTCGTCGTGATGGCCCGACAGCAGCACCGGCGGCACGGCGCGGCCTTGCCAAGTCTGGGGCCTTGTGTAATGCGGATACTCAAGCAGTCCCGCGGCGAAACTTTCCTCGTCGAGCGATGCCGCGTCGCCGGCCACGCCGGGCAAGAGGCGCACGCACGCATCGATCAGCGCCACCGCCGCCGGCTCGCCGCCAGACAGAATGAAATCGCCGAGGCTCACTTCGTCGATCTGCCGCGCCTCGATAACGCGCTGGTCGATGCCTTCGAACCGGCCGCAGAGCAGGCCTAATCCCGGTCCCGCCGCCAATTCCTTGACGCGTCCCTGGTCCAGCCGCCGGCCGCGCGGCGACAGATAAAGCAGCGGCCCAACGAACGCAGTGCCGGCGATGGCGCGGTCGATCACGTCGGGCCGCATCACCATGCCCGGCCCGCCGCCGAACGGCGTGTCGTCCACGGTGCGGTGCTTGTCCTCGGTGAAGTCGCGAATATCGACCGCACGGAGCGCCCACACGCCCGCGGCACGCGCCTTGCCGGCAAGGGAATGCGCCAGCGGCCCCGGAAACATTTCCGGGAACAAGGTCAGCACGGTGGCGGTCCAGGCGCTCATGTCACTTGTCCAGCAAGCCCTTCGGCGGATCGAGCACGATAAAGCCGCCGGCGACATCGACCACCGGCACCGCAGCCGACGTGAAGGGCACCATCACGTCGCCGTCGGCGCGCGCGATTTCAAGCGAGTCCCCGGCGCCGAAATCGTGCACCGCGCGCACCGTGCCGAACACCGTGCCGTCCGTGAGCCGCGCTTCGAGCCCGACCAAATCGGCGTGATAAAACGCGCCATCCTCCGCCGCGGGCAACGCGTCGCGCGGCACGAACAAGTCGGTGCCTTTAAGCGCCTCCGCCTGGTCGCGGTCGGTCACCCAGTCGATCGCCGCGATGACGATATCATCGGCGCCGCCTTTCACCGTCAGTTTGTAGGCGCGGCCGCGCGCGTCCGCGAGCGGGCCGTAGGACGCAATGTCCTTCGGCGCCGCCGCGAAGCTCTTGATGCGCACGTGACCGCGCACGCCATGAGCGCCAATAATGGCGCCCATCAGCACGCGGTCGGGCCGCGTCATCGGATCAAGCCGGCGCTGCTTCACCCGCTGCTCCCGCCGGCGCCACCGGAGCGGCCGGCGCAGCGGCCGCGCCGCCCGCCGCCCGCTCTTGCGTCTTCTTGCGCGGCGCCGAGCGTTTCGGCGTCTCGCGGATCTCGGGCTTTGCCCGCAATCCGGCGTCGCCCAGGAAACGCGCAACGCGCTCGCTCGGCAACGCGCCGACGCCGAGCCAATGCTGGATACGCTCGGTCCGGAGTTTGACGCGCTCCGGATTGTCCTTTTGCAGCATCGGATTGTAGGTGCCGAGCTTCTCGATGAAGCGCCCGTCCCGCGGGCTGCGGCTGTCCGCCACCACGATCTGATAGAACGGCCGTTTCTTGGCGCCGGCCCGGGCCATGCGAATCTTGAGTGCCATGAGTCTCCTTAGTCTCGACGACCCTCCCCCTCGATGGGGGAGGGTGAAATGCCGGGCGACAGCGCGGCATTTCGGGTGGGGGCGATGTTGATGCCGGTGGAGGAAGCACCTCCACCCGCTCGAAGTCTTCGACTTCTCGCGACCTCCCCCATCGAGGGGGAGGTAAATGAAAGGTGCGTGCGGAATCGGGACATGAATATCACCGCCCAAACCCGCCGCCCGGCAGCAGCGCGCCGATGCCGTGACGCAT
>JASHUX010000204.1 GCA_030039775.1 Alphaproteobacteria bacterium
ACGCTGAATCGCGGCATAAGTTTCGGCATTTTTAACGATCCGCACACCGGCGAAATCGTTTTGGTGGCACTGGCCGTCGTCATCGTGGTCGGGCTTTTGCTCTGGCTGCGGCGGGTCGAATCCGGCCTGTTGGCGGTGGCGATCGGATTCATTATTGGCGGTGCTGCCGGAAATGCCCTCGACCGGCTGGTGCGGGGCGCGGTGGTTGATTTCCTCGACTTTCATCTCGGACAGTGGCATCCCTTTGCCTTCAACCTTGCCGACGCGGCGATTAGCGTCGGTGTGGCTTTGTTAATACTTGAGGGACTGCTGGGCGGACGAGGCCGAGTGGTTCCGGTGCGCGGGGCGAAGGAGCCGTAAATCGATGCGCGGGTGGGTCGTGGTAATTTGCGCGGGGGTTGCGGTGCCTCTGGCGGTTTCGGGGTGCAGCCAAGTCAAGACTGCCTTTGGCCTCGAAAAGCAGGTGCCGGACGAGTTCGACGTGGTGCAGAACGCGCCGCTTGCGGTCCCGCCCGATTTCAATCTGCGCCCGCCGCGCCCAGGCGCGGCGCCGACCCAAGGGGAATCGCCGACTGCCCAGGCGAAGCAAACGATTTTCCGCGCCGCCGGCGACAAGGGCGCGATGTCCGGAGCGGATAACCAGATGAGTCCCGGCGAGGACGATATCTTGCGAGCCGCGGGCGCGAACAACGCGACCGGCGACATCCGCCAAGTGATCAATCAGGAAGACGCCGAAGCCCATCCCTTCGATAAGAGCTTCGTCGACCGGGTGATGTTCTGGCGCCAGGATAAACAGGCGCAAAAAGAAGTCCTCGATCCCGTCAAGGAAACGGCCCGGCTCGAACAGCCGACCGGCGCAAGCACGGTCAACACGCAATTTTCGAGCCCGCCGACCGTCGACCGGAAATCAGACTCGGGCTCGTTCCTCGATCGGCTGTTCTAGCACCGCTTGACGGCTCCGATGAGCGATGCGGTCGAATGCGTCGTGATCGGGGCGGGAGTCATCGGGCTTGCCGTTGCGCGTGCGCTCTCGCAGGCCGGGCATGAGGTGCTGATCCTCGAAGCGGCGCGCCAATTCGGCACCGAGACGTCGTCGCGGAATAGCGAGGTGATCCACGCCGGTCTGCACTATCCAAACGGCAGCCTCAAGGCCCGCTTCTGCGTCAAGGGACGCGACATGCTCTATGCCTATTGCGTCGAGCACGGCGTGCCGCACAGGCGTCTCGGCAAGCTCACGGTGGCCTGCGACGAGCGCGAAGTGACGTCGCTTGACGCCATCAAGAAAAAAGCCGAGGGCAACGGGGTCGCCAATCTCGAATGGGTCAGCGGCGACGACGCGCAGGCGATGGAGCCCGAGCTGCGCTGCCTGCGCGCGTTTTATTCGCCGTCGACCGGCATCATCGACAGCCATGCGCTGATGCTGGCCTATCTCGGCGACGCGGAAGCGGCAGGCGCGTCGATCGCCTACCGCGCGTCGGTACGGCGTGGTCGCGTGACTGGTGATGGCTTCGCGCTTGACGTCGGCGGCGACGAGGCGATGTCGCTCGATTGCAAAGTGCTGGTCAATTCGGCAGGCCTGTATGCGCCGTCGCTGGCGCGACGGATCGCCGGCGTTCCGCCCGCCTCGATACCGAAGGATTATTTTTGCCGCGGCGTTTATTTCACGCTGGCGGGCCGCGCGCCGTTCTCGCGCTTGGTCTATCCGGTGCCGGAACATGCGGGGCTGGGCGTGCATCTCACCCTCGACATGGGCGGCCAGGCGAAGTTCGGCCCAGACACCGAATGGATCGACGGCGTCGACTACACGGTCGATCCGCGGCGCGGTGACAAGTTCTACGCGGCGATCCGCGCCTATTGGCCGGGCTTGAAGGACGAGACGCTGCAGCCGGGTTACGCCGGCATCCGGCCCAAGATCAGCGGCCCGACCGAGCCGGCCGCGGATTTTGTTGTGCAGGGGCCGGGTGACCATGGCGTGGCCGGCCTGATTAATCTCTACGGCATCGAATCGCCGGGATTGACGTCGTCGCTCGCCATCGCCGAGCATGTCATGGGGATGCTCCCGCAGTAGGAGGGCGACATGTTCCGCGCGGCATTACTATCGCTATTCGCATTGGCGGTCGTGGCGATGCCGGCGGCGGCACAGGACGACGCCCGGATGAAGCAGTTGCGCCTCCTCTGCGCGCAGTTGAGCGGCGATCTGACGGAGCCTGACGGCATGGCGGCGTTTCGCCGGTGCCTCACCACGCACGATCCGCTCGGCGAGATCAAACGCAACAATGGCCTCGGCGGTCGCCCGGCGCCGCGCGTGGTCGATCGGCCCGGCGCCAAGCCGCCGAATGGCTTCGGCGGCAACACCCGGAAGCTCGCGGCCGAGGGCATCTTTGGTTTCACGACCCTCGACGGGCGCTTGTTCTACGGCGTCGACAGGGATGGCACAGTGTGGCGCTGGGACGTCACGACCAAAAAAGCGGACGCGATCGATCACAACGTCGCCGGAGTCAAGCTGATTGACGCGGTTCATCTGATGGCTCTCGATAAGGCCAACGTCCTGTGGCGCGAAGACGGTAATGGTGGAAACCGCGTCGGCATCGATCGCGCCGTTGCCCACGTTCAGGCGATTTCGCCTGACCTGATTTATGTGCTGAGCCAGGACGGTCAGCTTTGGCGCAATCGCGTCGGCGCTCAGCGCAGCTTGGTCGATCGCCGGGTCAAAGGCTTCCAGGCGCTCGACGGCGATACGGTATATGTCCTCGGCACCGACGGTGTGTTGTGGCGTGAGACCGGAGACGCCCGCAACGGCAAGCAGTTGGCGCAGCACATCGAGGATTTTTACTATGTTCCCGACGGCGACACGCTCTATGTCATTGCGGCGGAAGCGACCTTATGGCGCCAGTCCGGCAAGAATGCCGAGCAAATCGACAAGGATGTCGCCGCGTTTCAGGCCTTGCGTACGTGTTGGGGAAGGACGGCCGGCTTTGGAAGGAGCCCGGCACAGGCGCCCAAGCGGTGTTGGTTGATCGCGGCCTAATGGTTTCGGGCGGCGCGTTCCTGGCGCTCGATGCGAAGCGCGTCATCGTCTTGACCAGCGACAGCAAGCTTTGGAATGAAATCATGCCGTGAGGTCGTCTGACCCAAACGTTGCGCCACGGTAACGGCGTAGTTACTGTGCGCGTACCGCTGGAGAAGAAGTTGGGGAGGTTGGCAATGAAGAAACTGCTCGCGGTCGCGGGCGCGGCGATCGTCGCGCTGGCGAGCGGCGTTGCTGTCGCGGCCGATGCACCCGTTCACTGGCGCTTGTCGCATTGGGTGCCCCCCTCCCACCCGCTCCAACCCGCCTTCGAGGCATGGGCGAAGTCGATCGCGGACGAATCGCACGGCAGCATCACCATCACAATTTACCCGGCGCAACAGCTCGGCAAAGCATTCGATCATTACGACATGGCGCGTGACGATATCGCCGACATCACCCATGTCAGTCCCGGCTACCAGCCCGGCCGCTTTCCGATTTTCGCGCTTGGCTCAATGCCGTTCTTGGTGTCCAACGCCAAGGGCGGTTCGGCCGCGCTCGACGAATGGTATCGGCCCTATGCCAAGACCGAAATGAAGGACGTGCATTTTTGCCTCGCGCATTTTCATGATCCAGGGACCTTCCATTCCAACAAGAAGATTGTGGTGCCCGCCGACGTGAAGGGCCTGCGGGTGCGCGTCGCGACGGATACGATCGGCGAATTCGTGCGCCTTTTGGGCGGCACCACGGTCAACGCCGCGGCGCCGGAAGCGCGCGACGTCATCGCGCGCGGTGTCGCCGACGCCATCACCTTCCCGTGGCGGTCGCTTTTCCTGTTCGGCATCGACAAGGTGGTGAAATATCATCTCGACATGCCGTTCTACGTGACGCCGTTCGTCCTCGTGATCAACAACGGCAAGTACGACGCGCTGGCGCCGGATCAGAAAAAGGTCGTCGACGATCATTGCACCAGCGCGTGGGCCGAAAAGCTCGCGTCGCCCTGGGCGGATTGGGAACATTCCGGGCGCGCGATGATCAAGGCCGAGGCCGGCCACGAATTCATCGAGCCGACGCCGGCCCAAGTCCAGGAATGGCGTGACGCGGCAAAGCCGTTGAAAGCCGAATGGGCTGCGAGCGTGAAGAAAGTCGGCGGCGATCCGGACGCGATCTACGCCGCTTTCGTCGCCGCGATGAAGAAACACGGCGCCTTGTATTGACCGCGGCCGACCCGGCGTATTCGCGACGGCCCGGCGACCGCTTTATCCAGACGATAGAGTGGCTCGCCGCGATCTTCGTGGCGATTGTCACTGTCGATACGTTCGTGTCGGTGCTCTTGCGCTATTTCTTCGCCTGGCAGATCCCCGACAGTTTCGATGTCGGGCGCATGTTGCTGGGGATTCTGATTTTTTGGGGTATCGCCGCGACCTCGTTCCGCGGCACGCATATCACCGTGGATCTGGTTTGGTCGATGGTCGGGCCGCGCTGGAAGCGCTACATCGATGTGTTCGCCACGTTGGTGCTGCTGTTCGTCATTACGGTTCACACGCTGACGCTCGTCGATAAAGTCGTCAGCACCTATCACGACAACGTCGAGACCTTCGATTTGCATCTGCCGATCTGGCCGTTTTTCGCCGTGGCGTGGCTCGGCGACGTTTCGGCGGTGCTGGTGATCGCGCTGCGTACCTACCGGCTGGTGTTTTATCCCGAGACGTTTGCCCCGTCGCGCCCGCAGCCGGTGGAGTGATGAGTTCCGATCTCGTCGCCGTCATCGGTTTCATCTCGTTGTTCGTGATGATGTTGCTGCGTGTACCGGTCGGCATGGCGATGGGCTTGGTCGGCGTTACCGGCTTCGGTTATCTGGTCGGGACCGAGCCTGCCTTGAAGATGATCGGGCAGACCTCCATGCGCACCGTGACGGACTACACGTTCGGCATCATTCCGATGTTTCTCTTGATGGGTCAGTTCGCGTCGCGCTCCGGCATGAGCCGCGAATTGTTCCGCACGGCCAATTCCTTTGTCGGCCATCGCCGTGGCGGGCTCGGCCTCGCCACCATTGCCGCGTGCGGCGGTTTCGCCGCTATCTCCGGCTCGTCGGTGGCGACGGCGGCGACGTTTTCGACCATCGCCTATCCGGAGATGCGGCGGTACGGTTATCCCGAATCGTTCTCGACCGGCGTGATCGCCGCCGGCGGCACGCTCGGCGCGATCTTACCGCCGTCGACGGTGCTCACCGTTTACGCGCTTATCACCGAGCAAGACGTCGGCAAGCTGTTTATCGCCGGCATCATTCCGGGCGTGCTCGCCGCGCTGATGTATATGAGCACGATATCGGTCATCGGCCTGGTCGCCCCGAAATTCTTGCCGCGCGGGCCACGCAGTACGTGGCGCGAGCGGTTGCTTGCGCTCAAGGACGTGTGGGCGTCGCTCTTGCTGTTCGTGTTCGTCATCGGCGGCCTCTATGGCGGGCTCTTCATACCGACGGAGGCGGCGGCGATGGGCGCAAGCGGCGCGTTCATCATCGCCATCGCGCGCCGGCGCTTGAGCCGCGAGGCCATTTTGCAATCGCTCTTGGGCGCAACGCGGACAGCCGCCGCCGTGTTCACCGTCCTGATTGGCGCGATCCTGTTCGGCTATTTTCTGACCGTGACGCAGACGCCGCAAAATATCACGGTGTTTCTGACCAGTCTCGGTCTCGGCCGTTACGGCGTGCTGGCGCTGATCATGGTGATGTATCTCGCGCTTGGCTGCCTGATGGACGCGCTCGGCATGATCATTCTCACTATCCCGATCATCTTTCCGGTCGTGACGGCGTTGGGCTTCGATCCGATCTGGTTCGGCATTATCATCGTGATGACGGTGGAGCTGGGACTGATCCACCCGCCGGTCGGCATGAACGTTTTCGTTATCAAGAGTGTGATCGACGACGTTAAGATTTCGACCATCTTCAAAGGCGTGCTACCCTTCGTCGCGACCGATATTCTACGGCTTATTATTTTGATCGGTTTCCCGATTCTGGCGACGCACCTGCCGAGCCACATGCGGTAGGTCTGGAGAGTGTCATGAGCGAGCGCTCGTTCAAGAAAGAGGTTCAATCGCTGCGGCTGGGCGAGGGCGAAGTGTTTCGCGGCGAAGGCATTCTCGCCGTCACCAAGGCGCTACTGCAATCGGGCGTGTCCTATGTCGGCGGCTATCAGGGCGCGCCGGTGTCGCATCTGGTCGACGTGCTGGTCGACGCCGAAGACATCATCGACGAGCTTGGCGTCCATCTCGAAACCTGCACCAACGAGGCGTCGGCGGCGGCGATGCTCGGCGCGTCGATCTCCTATCCCTTGCGCGGCTGCGTCACGTGGAAATCGATCGTCGGCACCAACGTGGCGGCGGACGGCCTCTCCAACCTGTCGTCGCCCGGTGTGAAGGGCGGCGCGCTTATCGTGATCGGCGAAGATTACGGCGAGGGCGCCAGCGTCATTCAGGAACGCTCCTACGCCTATGCCATGAAATCGTCGATGTGGCTGCTCGACCCGCGGCCCGATCTCCCGACCATCGTCAATGCGGTGGAAAAGGGCTTCGAATTGAGCGAGGCGAGTCACGCGCCGGTGATGCTGGAGCTGCGCATCCGCGCCTGCCACGTCACCGGCGAGTTCGTGGCGAAGGACAATAAGCGCGGCGCGTTCTCGGCGCAGAACAAGCTCGAGGGCCCGCCGAAATTCGACTTCAACCGCCTGTCGCATCCGCCCGTCACCTTCATTCAGGAGCGGCACAAGGTTGAGGAACGGCTGCCGGCGGCGCGCGCCTTCATCAAGGAGCACAAGCTCAACGAGATGTTCGACGGCGACATCGCCGATCTCGGCATCGTCGTCCTGGGCGGCCTCTACAACAGCACCATGCGCGCACTCGAGCGCTTCGGCCTGTTCGACGGTTATACTTCGCGCATCCCAACCTACGTGCTCAACGTCGCCTATCCACTGGTGCCCGACGAGCTGATCCAATTCTGCGCGGGCAAGCGCGCGGTGTTGATCGTCGAGGAAGGCTTCCCCGACTATGTCGAGCAACAGGTCAATGTCGAGCTGCGCCGCGCCGACCTGCAAACCAAAGTGTTCGGCAAAGACGTTCTGCCGAAGGCCAACGAATATACGTCGGACGCGCTGATTGCCGGGGTGGCCGGCTTCCTGCGCGCAACACGGCCCGCCGGCGTCGATGTCGACGCCCTCGACGCGCGCGCCAACGCCCTGCTTGCCCGGAAACGCGCGGCGGCGCAACAAGTCGGCGACTTGCCGGTTCGGTTCCCCACGTTCTGTACCGGCTGCCCCGAACGGCCGGTGTTCAGCGCCATCAAGCTGATGCAGCGCGAGCTGGGACCGACGCATATCTCGACCGACATCGGTTGCCATTCGCTCGCGATTTTCCAGCCGTTCAATCTCGGCAATTCGATCCTCGGCTACGGCATGAGCCTTGCCAGCGCGGCGGCGGTCGGCCCGAACATGGCGAAGCGCCCGATTGCGGTGATGGGCGACGGCGGTTTTTGGCACAACGGCGTTATTACCGGCGTCGCGAGCAATCTCTTCAATAAGGGCGACGGCATTCTGATCGTGATGGCGAACGGCTACACGTCCGCCACCGGCTTGCAATACATGCCGTCGAGCAAGTCGAGCCGCGACGGCGGCCCGACCGGCATGTCGATCGAGAACACGCTTAAATCGATGGGCGTCAAATGGATGCGCAAGGTGCGCACCTACAGCGTCGGCACGATGGTGGCGACGCTGAAAGACGCGATGAAGACCGCGCAGACCGGGCTCAAAGTCATCATCGCCGACGGCGAATGCATGCTCGCCCGCCAGCGCCGCGTCCGTGTCGAGGAAGCGGAGAAATTGTCGCGCGGCGAGCGCGTCGCCAAGGCGCGCTACGGCATCGACGATGCGATCTGCACCGGCGACCATTCCTGCATCCGGCTAAGTGGCTGCCCGTCGCTGACAGTGAAGCCCAACCCCGATCCGTTGCGCCGCGACCCGGTGGCGAACGTCAACCAGGGGTGCGTCGGCTGCGGCCTGTGCGGCGAGGTGGCGCACGCGGCGGTGCTGTGCCCGTCTTTCTATAAGGCCGAAATCGTGCGGAACCCCAGCGCGCGCGACGTTGCGTTGGCGCGCTGGCGCAAGCGCATCATCGGCTGGCTCGGCGGTGCCACGATCGACGCCGAACCGGCGCTGGAACCGGCTGAATGAGCGTGCCGCTCAAAATCCTGATCGCGGCGCTGGGCGGCGAGGGCGGCGCGGTGCTGACGACCTGGATCGTCAATGCCGCCGAAAGCCTGGGCTATCCCGTGCAAAGCACCTCGATCCCCGGCGTCGCGCAACGCACCGGCGCCACGACCTATTACATCGAGATCCTGCCGGAGAACCTTTCGCCCGGCGCGAAGCGTCCGATCATGGCGCTGGTTCCCGGCATCGGCGATGTCGATCTCGTCGTCACCAGCGAACTCTTGGAGGCGGGCCGCGCCATCGGCGGCGGCTTTGTCACGCCTGATCGCACGACGACGATCGCCTCGACGC
>JASHUX010000205.1 GCA_030039775.1 Alphaproteobacteria bacterium
CGTCTTGCGTCGCGCTAAGCCGCGCTTCCAACTCGCGCGCTTCACCCTCGAGCATGGCGCGATTGAGATCGGGCACCGCGACCGCTTCGTCCGCCAACACCGTACAGCGCTCGCCGGTGACTTCGGCGAAACCGCCGGCGATGAAGATGCGGTCCTTCACCTTGCCGCCTTCATAGATTTCGATCAGGCCCGGCCGGATGGTCGAGATCAGCAGCGAGTGTCCGGGCAGCACGCCGAAATTACCTTCGGTGCCCGGCACCACCACCATCTCGACCTGCTCCGAGCGCAACAGGCGCTCGGGCGAGACCAGCTCGAATTCGAGGGTCGCGGCCATTGCTATGCTTCAGCGGCGATCTTGCGCGCCTTCTCGACCGCTTCCTCGATGGTGCCGACCATCAGGAACGCGCTTTCGGGCAGGTCGTCATACTCGCCGGCAACGATGCCCTTGAAGGCCTTGATCGTGTCTTCGAGGTTGACGAACACGCCCTGTGTCCCGGTGAACACTTCGGCGACGTGGAAGGGCTGCGACATGAATTTTTGGATGCGCCGCGCGCGCGCGACCGTAAGCTTGTCTTCTTCCGAGAGCTCGTCCATGCCCAGGATGGCGATGATGTCCTGCAGCGACTTGTAAGTCTGGAGCACGCGCTGCACGTCGCGCGCCACCTGGTAATGCTCGTCGCCGACGACGCGCGGATCGAGCATGCGCGAGGTCGAGTCGAGCGGATCGACGGCGGGATAAATCCCGAGCTCCGCGATCTGCCGCGACAGTACGGTGGTGGCGTCCAAATGCGCGAACGAGGTGGCCGGCGCCGGGTCGGTCAAGTCGTCGGCCGGCACGTAGATGGCCTGCACCGAGGTGATCGAGCCCTTCTTGGTGGTGGTGATGCGCTCCTGCAACGTGCCCATGTCGGTCGCCAGGGTCGGCTGATAACCCACCGCCGAGGGAATGCGGCCCAACAGCGCCGACACTTCCGAGCCGGCTTGGGTAAAACGGAAAATGTTATCGACGAAGAACAGCACGTCCTGGCCCTCTTCGTCCCGGAAATATTCGGCGACGGTGAGGCCGGTCAGGCCGACGCGCGCGCGGGCCCCGGGCGGCTCGTTCATCTGGCCATAGACCAGCGACACTTTGGAGCCGGGCCCGTCGGTCTTGATGATCCCCGACTCCATCATCTCGTGATAGAGGTCGTTGCCCTCGCGCGTGCGCTCGCCGACGCCGGCGAACACCGAATAGCCGCCGTGCTTCTTGGCGATGTTGTTGATCAGCTCCATGATGATGACGGTCTTGCCGACGCCGGCGCCGCCGAATAGGCCGATCTTGCCGCCGCGCGCGTAAGGTGCCAGCAAATCGACGACCTTGATGCCGGTGACCAAAATTTCAGCTTCGGTCGACTGGTCGACGAATTCCGGTGCCGGGCGATGGATCGGCAGTTTCGATTTGGCGTTGACCGGCCCGCGCTCGTCGACCGGTTCGCCGACCACGTTGAGAATCCGCCCCAGCGTCTCCGGCCCGACCGGCACCGAGATCGGTCCGCCGGTATCGGTCGCGCTGGCGCCGCGCGACAGGCCGTCGGTCGTGTCCATGGCGATGGTGCGCACCGTGTTTTCGCCCAGATGCTGCGCCACTTCGAGCACCAGGTTCTTGCCTTGGTTGGTGACGTTGAGCGCGTTCAGGATCGCCGGCAGCTCGCCGTCGAACTTCACGTCGACGACGGCGCCCATGATCTGCGTGACGGTGCCGATAGTGTTGGTGGTGGCCATGGTTGGTCCCTCGTTCTCAGAGCGCTTCGGCGCCGGAGATGATTTCGATCAGTTCCTTGGTAATCGCGGCCTGGCGCGACCGGTTATAGGTGACGTTCAACGTGTTGATGATCTCGCCGGCGTTGCGGGTCGCGTTGTCCATCGCGGTCATGCGCGCGCCCCACTCACTCGCGACGCTGTCGAGCAGCGCGGTGTAGATCTGCACCGGGAGATTGCGCGGCAACAGCTCGTTCAGAATCTCGCCGTCCTCCGGCTCGAACTCGTAGACCGCGCCGCGATTCGCCGCGTCGGCATTGTCGTTGGCGCTTTCGGGCGGGGAGAACGGGATCAGTTGCTGCTTGGTGATGATCTGCGTGATCGCGGAGCGGAAGTGATTGTAGATGATGGTGCAGATATCGAATTGCTTGTCGGCGTAGAGCGCCAGCAGCGCCTCGGCGATCGCTTGCGCCTCTTCGAATCGCAGCCGCGGCCGGCCGATCTCGATGCGGCTTTCGACGATCTTCCTGCCCTGGTCGCGGCGCAACGCGTCGCGGCTTTTGCGGCCGAGGGTGATGAGCTTGACGGTCTTGCCCTGACTTTCGAGTTGCCGGATCGTGCGCCGCGTTTCGCGAATGATCGTCGCGTTGAAGCCGCCGGCGAGGCCGCGGTCCGAGGTCGCGACGAGCAAGAGATGCGTCTGGTCGCTGCCGGTGCCGGCGAGCAGCGGCGCGGCGTTGGCTTGTCCCTTCAGGCTCGCGGCCAACGACGACAGCATGCGCTCCATGCGCTGCGCATAGGGCCGCGCCGCCTCGGCTTGTTCCTGAGCGCGACGCAGCCGCGATGCCGCCACCATCTTCTGCGCCGACGTGATTTTCTGCGTCGAGCGGATGGAGCGGATGCGGTTCCGCAGTTCCTTGAGGGTAGCCATGTGGCGCTACGGAGTCCTCAGGCGAAGGTTTTGCCGAAATCGTCGAGGAAGGTGGCCAGCGCCTTGTCCGTGTCGCCGGTGATCTCGCGCTTGTCGCGGATATCCGCCAGGATCTGCGGCGCCTTCGCGCGCAAATCCGACAACATCGCCGCCTCATAGCGCGTCACTTGCCCAACATCGATCTTGTCGAGATAGCCGCGCGTGCCGGCGAAGATCGCCACCACCTGCTCCTCGACCGGCACCGGCGCGAATTGCGGCTGCTTCAGCAATTCGGTAAGCCGCGCGCCGCGCGCCAAGAGACGTTGGGTCGCGCTGTCGAGGTCGGAAGCGAATTGCGCGAACGCTGCCATTTCGCGGTACTGCGCGAGCTCCAGCTTGATGCGGCCGGCGACCTGTTTCATTGCCTTGATCTGCGCCGACGAACCGACGCGGCTGACGGAAAGGCCGACGTTAATCGCGGGACGAATGCCGCGATAGAACAGATCGGTCTCGAGGAAGATCTGGCCGTCGGTGATCGAAATGACGTTAGTCGGGATATAGGCCGAGACGTCGCCCGCTTGCGTTTCGATCACCGGCAGCGCCGTCAGCGAGCCCGAGCCGTTGGCCTGGTTCATCTTCGCCGCGCGCTCCAAGAGGCGCGAATGGAGATAGAACACGTCGCCGGGATAGGCTTCGCGGCCCGGCGGGCGACGCAGCAACAGCGACATCTGACGATAGGCGACCGCCTGCTTCGACAGATCGTCATAGACGATGACGGCATGCATACCGTTGTCGCGGAAAAACTCGCCCATGGCGCAGCCGGCATACGGCGCGAGGAATTGCAGCGGCGCCGGCTCCGACGCGGTGGCGGCGACAACGATGGAATAATCGAGCGCGCCGTAGTCCTGCAGCGTCTTCACGATCTGCGCCACAGTCGAGCGCTTTTGGCCGACCGCGACGTAGATGCAATAGAGCTTGCGGCCTTCGTCGCCGCTCTCGTTGATCTTCTTCTGGTTGATGAAGGCGTCGACGGCCACGGCGGTCTTGCCGGTTTGGCGGTCGCCGATGATCAGCTCGCGCTGACCGCGGCCGATCGGCACCAGCGCGTCGATCGCCTTGAGGCCGGTCTGGACCGGCTCGCTGACCGATTTACGCGGAATGATGCCCGGCGCCTTGACCTCGACGCGGGCGCGCTTGACGTCGGTGAGCGGGCCCTTACCGTCGATCGGATTGCCGAGCGCGTCGACGACACGGCCCAAGAGTCCCTTGCCGACCGGCACATCGACGATAGCGCCGGTGCGCTTTACCGTATCGCCTTCGCGGATGCCGGTGTCGTCGCCGAAGATCACCACGCCGACATTGTCGGTCTCGAGGTTGAGGGCCATCCCCTTGGTGCCGTCGGCGAACTCGATCATTTCGCCGGCCTCGACCTTGTCGAGACCGTAGACGCGCGCGATGCCGTCGCCGACCGACAAGACCTGGCCGACCTCGGCGATGTCCGCCTCGGTGCCGAAATCGGCGATCTGTTGCTTCAGGATCGCGGAAATTTCCGCCGCCCGGATTTCCATTACCGAACCCCTTTCATAGCAAGCTGCAACCGGTTGAGCTTGCTTTTGAGCGATGCGTCGATCATGCGCGAGC
>JASHUX010000028.1 GCA_030039775.1 Alphaproteobacteria bacterium
CTATCTCATCGGCGGCCGCCACGGCGGCATGCGTGCCATGTTCACTATGATGAACGCGGCGCGGCTCGGCGTCGGGCTGCAAGGTCTGGCCGTCGGCGAGACCGCGTACCAGTCGGCGCGCGCTTATGCGATGGAGCGTCTGCAAGGCCGCGCCGTCACCGGCACGAAATTCCCCGACAAGCCGGCCGATCCGCTGATCGTGCATCCCGACATCCGCCGCATGCTGCTGACCATGCGCGCCTATACCGAGGGCGCGCGGGCGCTCGCCGCCTGGGTGGCGATGGCGGAGGACAAGGCCCAGCGCCTCCCCGCCGACCACGCCGAGGAGCGCGAGGCCGCCGACGATTTCGTCGGGCTGATGACGCCGATCGTCAAGGCGATGCTGACCGACAACGCCACGCTCGTCGCCAATCTCGGCATGCAGATCTATGGCGGTCACGGCTATATCCACGACAACGGCATGGAGCAGCTCGCGCGCGACGTCCGCATCACGCAGATCTACGAGGGCGCCAACGGCATCCAGGCGCTCGACCTGGTCGGGCGCAAGATGAGCCAGCATATGGGAAGGCTGATGCGGCGCTTCTTCCATCCCGTCGACGAATATCTCCGCGCCAAGATGACCGACCCGGCGCTGGGCGAGTTCGCGGCGCCGGCCTACCGCGCCTTCGCGCGGCTGCAACAGGTGACGGCGCTGCTGGCGCAGAAGGGCCTCGCCGATCCCGACGAGGCCGCCGCCGCGGCGACCGAATATCTCCGCGCCTTCGGCCTGGTGGCGCTAGGCTATATCTGGACCCGCATCGCGGAAACGGCGCTGGCGAAACGCGGCACTGCTAACGGCGAGGCTGCGTTCTACGACGCGAAGCTCGCGACCGCGCGGTTCTATATGGCGAAACTGCTGCCGGAGACCGCGGCGCTGTTCACGTCGATCGGCGCGGGTGCCAAGCCGGTGATGGAGCTGGCCGCGGACGCGTTCTAACTCACCACTGGAACGGAATGCCGTACGAGACCATCGCTTCGTTCTCGCCGGGATTCACTTTATTGAGGTAAGCGCTCGATATATGCCCGATTTGCACGCCGATCCGGGAATGATTGGATAATTCGTAACGCGCCGCGAGCTGCAGGCGGAATTCGAACGCGCCGCCCAGCCATTCGTCATGCGAATCGCCGCGGCGGTCACGCCGGCCCCGATCAGCGGCGTGAAGATGATCGGCCCCCATTGTATGTCGGCATAGCCGCCGGCATAGACGAAAACTCCGCCGTCGGTATTGGTCACGACGCCGGCCGCGGGCCCGATATAGTTCCACTTTTGGCCGAGGCGCAGCGTCACGTCGGCGCCGGCATCCTGGTTGAATTCATGATGGCTGAAATAGAGCGCGTACCCGCCGGCGGCGAGATCGATATAATTCGGCGTATCCCCCAAGAGCGACATCGAGCGCAGCAGCGGCAGCGGCGGATCGTCCGCCCGGGCGAGCCCCGCCCACCCGAGACACAGCAATAGCGATAGAAGGAAACGTGCGCCCCGCGGCATTGCCCCCAACGCTTCAATTCGCGGTCACAACTCTTGCTAACAGGAGCGGGGGCGCGGTTCAACAGAAGATTAACGGAGTCGCAACGGTTTTGTCACGCCGATCGGATGGCGATCCGTGAATTCTCAGGCCGCTTTTCGGAACGTCAGGTTGTATCGGCAGGCTTCGTCGCCGGCCGTGACCGGATCGACGCCATGGAAGTTGAGGCGTGCCGGCCCGCCCCAAACGACGACGTCGCCGGTTTCGAGGCGGAACCGGCGCGGCTTGTCGTTGCGCTTCGCGCCACCCCACAGAAAGGTCGCCGGCAGACCCAGCGATACCGACACGATCGGCACCGCAAAATCCGCTTCGTCCTTGTCCTGGTGGAGCGACATGCGCGCCCCGGCGACGTAGCGGTTGATGAGACAGGAATCCGGCGCAAAGCCGGCAAATCCCGCGGTATCGGCGGCGCGAGCGGCAAGATCGCGGAACGCGTCCGGCATCGCCGGCCAGGGCTTGCCGCTGTCGGGATCGACAGCACTGTAGCGATAGCCCTTGCGGTCGGTGATCCAGCCGAATTGCCCGCAATTGGTCATCGCCACCGACATCGCGAACCCACCGGGCGTGATCATGTGACGGAACGGCGCGGCGGCGGCGATGCGCCCGATGTCGGCAATCAGGGCCGCGTCGTTCCGAGCGAAGCAGCGCAGCAACACCGCGCCGGGTTCGAGCGTCTCGTTCGATGCCGGCAAGGTGGATAGCAAATCCATTGTTACCCCGTCACGCCCCGGCTTGGCCGGGGCATCCACGAATAGGTCCGTCGAAAAGCGAAGCTTCGTGGATGGCCCGCCTAAAGCGGGCCATGACGACATAGGATGCTATCCGGCTATTGCTATGAATATTTCAGCGCCTTGGTGGCGAGGGCCGCGCCCTCGGCGAGCGACTTGAGCTTCGCCCACGCGATGTCGGGATGCGAGCGCCAGCCGAAGCCGCAATCGGTGCCAGCCATGACGTTCTCCTTGCCGACCAGTTTGGCGAAGCGCTGAATGCGCTGCGACACGAGCTCGGGATGTTCGACCACGTCAGTCGAATGGGTCACGCAGCCGGGGACGATTATCTTGCCGGCGGGCAATTTGACCGTTTCCCACACATCGTATTCGTGTTCGTGGCGTGCGTTCGCCGCCTCGAACAGATAGGCCTGCGCCTTCACCTTCAGCATGATGTCGACGATGTGCTTCATCTCGAGATCGTAGACGTGCGGCCCGTGCCATGACCCCCAGCACAAATGATAGCGGATGCGATCCTCGGGAATATTGACCAGCGCCTGGTTCAGCGCTTCGACGCGGATTTCGGAGCGGCGGCGGAACGCGGCCAACCCCATCTCGATGCCGATCCTGTCCCACAACGCCGGTAGCCACGCGTCGTCCACTTGCAGGATCGCACCCGATTTGGCGATCGCTTCGTACTCGACCCGCATCGCCGCGGCGATGGCGAAAACATAATCCTCTTCGCTCTTATAGTACTCGTTGCGGCGATAGACCTCGAGACTGGCCGGCGCGGTCGCGGTGAAGAACGCGTCTTCCGCCGGCACTAGGGCGGTCAGCATCGCCACTTCGCGCTCGACCTCGGCCTGCGCCACATAGCTCACCGGTCCGGTGCAGGCCCAACTCGGGCGCGCCATGCTGTTGCGCCGGCCGGGCATATAGAACAGCGTACCCTGCTCCGTCGCGTAGCGGTAGAACGCGGCGAACTCGGCGCGGTCCTTGCCTTGCGCGATCAGCGGCGTCGCCGTCGGCGGTCGCTGCGTGAAGCCGCCGAAGCGATGCTCGACATAGCCGAGCCAGTCGCCGCCTTTGGTGAATTCGCCCTCATTGACGACGTCGATGCCGACCGCGCGCTGTTTTGCGACAACCGCCGCCACTTCCGCCTTGAGCTTCTCCGCATAGTCCGGCGCATCGCGGTCGAGCAACGCCGTGTCCGGCAGGGCACCGACATGCGTCGTAAGGATCTTGTGCGTGCTGCGCTTCATACCGCTCTCCTCTCGGCCGACCGGGCCCTATTTCCCTTTCACCGTGACGCCGCTCCACGCTTCGAGATGCTTCACCAGCTCCGTGATGTCCTGATCCGGGCCGCCGCGGCCTTCGGCGTAAAGCCAAATCTGCTTGACCGCTTGATGGACCCACATCGGCACATGGAGCTCGTCCGCCGTGTCGAGCGCGAGCTTCAAATCCTTCACCATCAGCCCCATGGCGAAGCCGCCCTTGAAGCGGCGCGGCAGCACTTCGTTGGGCCATTTCGAATCGGTGGCGCTGTTGCGGCCGGTGCCGGCGTTCAGCACCTCGATGATCAAGCTGGGATCGAGCCCGTACTTCGTGCCCATTATCACCGCCTCTGCGGTCGCGGCCTGCGCCGTCGCGGACAGCAGATTGTTGATCAGCTTCATCACCTGGCCCATGCCGGGCTCGGAGCCGATATAGAACACCTTGCCCATGCCGGAGAGGATCGGCGTGACGATATCCGCCTCGCGCTTCGGGCCCGCCAGCATCACCGCCACCGTGCCCTTGATCGCGCCGGCAACGCCGCCCGATACCGGACCGTCGAGCGCCACGACGTCTTCCTTTTTCAGCTCGTTGGCGATGGCGCGTGCGACGCGTGGGCCGGTAGTCGAGAGATCGACGACGATCCGGCGGCGGGTGCCCGACGCGATGCCGTCCTTACCGAACACCACGTCCTGCACGATTTCCGGGCGCGGCAGGCTGACCAACACGACCTCGGCGACGTTCGCGACTTCCGCAGGCGACGTTGCGACCTGAATCTTATTGCCGAACGGCGCGAGCGCATCGGGCCGCACGTCGTAGACGACAAGCTGGCGCCCGGCCTTGACCAGATTTTGCGCCATCGGGCCGCCCATATTGCCGACGCCGATAAAGCCGACCTTGTCCTCGCTCATGCCTGTCTCCCATAATCGCCGCCATCCTCAACCGCCTTATCAAACGGGAGAAACCGGGATGGCACAAGCGAAAGCAAAGCGGAACTTGCCGACCAGCAAAGGGTTTACCGAGGGCCTCAAAGTCAGGAAGGCCGTGCTCGGCCCGGATTACGTCGACCGCGCCATCGACAACGCCACCGACTTCAATTGGCCGATGCAGGAATTCGTCACCGAATATTGCTGGGGCACGGTGTGGTGCCGCCCGGGCCTCGACCGCAAGACGCGCAGCATCATCAACCTGTCGATGCTGACGGCACTCAACCGCCCGCACGAGATCGAGGTCCATGTCCGCGGCGCGTTGCGCAACGGCCTGACCAAGGAAGAGATCGCCGAAGTGTTTCTGCAAGCCGCGGTCTATTGCGGCGTGCCGGCGGCGGTCGACAGTTTCCGCGTCGCTTCAAAGGTGATGGCCGAGGAAGGGAAGTAGTTCTCAGTTTTCAGTGGTCAGCAAACTGATAACTGATAACTGGCGGCTGATAACCGACGACCTAAAACTCTTTCAGCAGCCGGTCGATGTAGTCGCGCTCGATCTCCGGACGCGAGCGCTCTCCGGCGCGGCGGCGCAGTTCTTCGAGGATCGCCTTGGCGCGATGCAGGGAGCTGTCGGCATCGGGGCCGGCGCCGCGCCGCATCGGTCCGCCATCGTCGACCCAGCCGTCGCCTTCGTCATAGGGCCGCTGGCGGCCGAACGGATCGCGCTGCGCCTGGCGCGGCGACGCCTGATCGTCGGGCTCGCCGTAGTCGTTCTGGCCGTTGTCGTTGCGGCCGAACATGCGCTCACCCATCCGGCGCGCCCCCTGCTGCAGCTGGTCCAGCGCCTCCGACTGCGGGCCGATGGCGTCGCCGGGCTTGCCGCGCTGCAAGGCCTCCGAGGCGCCGCGCATGGCGCGCTCAGCGCGTTGCAGCGGCTGCGGAATGTCGCCGCCTTCGCCGAGCCGCCGCATCATGTCGCCTAGCATGCGGCGCAAATCCTCCTGCGATTGCGCGGCGGATTGCTCGTCGGTCTTGCCCGCGCGCGAATCGCGGAAGCTTTGATCGAGCAATTGCTGTTGGCGCCGCATCATGTTCTGCATCGCGCCCATCATCCGCTCGGCCCCGCTCTGCGACGGGTTCATCCGACCGAGCTGCAGATTCTCCAGCATCTCCTGCAACTGCGCCAATAG
>JASHUX010000029.1 GCA_030039775.1 Alphaproteobacteria bacterium
ATTCACGATCACGGCGTCGGCAAGGCGGGCCACCGTGTTCATGCGCCGCGGATGGCGCCGCGCTTGCCAGCCTGGCATTTGTTTCGGGTGATGAATGGGGATCAGATCGTGCACCAGGAAAATTACTCGCGCGTTGCCGCGCCGCTTCAGCCGCTCGATCGTATCGGGCTTGTGCAGCCGATAATGCGACACCAGCAAATAGACGATCGGCCGACGAAGGCGAGCGAGATGACGATGCAAGGCCGTCTCCCCGCGCAACAGCACATGGCGACGCAGCTTCCGCACGAGGGCCTGCACGGTATCGCGCGCACTTGGATCGACGGTGCCGCCCGACCACATTGCGTCGAGGGTTGCGATCAGCAGAACGGCTTCCGTTTGCGGCAGTAGGCTGAAACGTCCCCACCAGCCGGTAAAGCTTAGGCGATCACGTGCCGTGGCGATGAGATGACGCGCATACGCGAGCTCGACCCGATCGATCCCGGTCGGCGCGAACCGCGCCGCACGCCACATCAGCCGCGATAAATCGAGAACGATGTGCGGGCTCATTGCCGCGCGGCGACACCGAACAGCGACAGGTCGGGCGGCGTCTGTGGCGTCACAAGGCCCTCGGCGTGCCACGGATTTTTGCCGAAGCCAAGGCGCTCGCCGACGTCGCTCACCGACCAAAACAAGCGAACGCCGTGGTCCTTCATGACGGGAAGGCCGGCAGGATCGACCCCGAGCCACGGCAGGAACGGATTGCGCCGGCCGTACGCCCAAATTTCAACGCGCGTCGAGGGCCGCACACTGGGACCGCGCGCGTGAAAGCCCATGGTGTCGGCGACGATCAAGGTGTTGGCGGGCACCCCAAACCGCTTCGGCGGCGGCAAGTCCAACTCGGCCAGTTCCGCTTCCTCGATGCGGAATGATCCTTCGCGCGTTTCGTTGTCCGACGATTGAGCAGCCGTGACGCTCTTCCGGTGTAGCCAATCGCGGCGCGCGAGGGTGAAACGATGCGAGCCAGGTACATAGGTGAACGGACCCGCATCCTCAGCAACATCGGTGAGGAACAACCATGCCTTCACCGTGGCGTGGAAGGTATCGGAATGAAGATGCAATTGCGGATCGGTCGAGCCGCCTCGGACTCGCGCGAAAATGGTTTGAATATACGTAACGGGGGTCAGCGCCGACGCGCCCGCGTAACGGATGAGCCCGAGCCAGCGCGGGTCGTCGAGCAGTTCGTTCAACTGCGGGGTGCGTGCGCGCGCGTAACCGTCGAGGGGAATGCGGCGGGTGATTGCATCGCCCTGGATCATCGCCCGCGCCGGCGCCCGCAGCGCCATGATGCCGTCGCTTAGGCGCCTGAACAAATCGTCCGGCAGGAAATTCCGCTTCAGCACATAACCGTCGCGCTCGAAATCGGCCGCGTCGGCGGCGTCAATCAAATGCGACAAACGCCGGCGCCGCCATTGCGAAACCGCGTCGGCGGCACGGACGCGTGCGACATGCAGGCCCACTTGGTTCAGTCCGGGATGACCGAGAATTGGGTTGTCGCGGAACGATTTCGCCGCCGTAAACAACGCCGCGGCATGAAAGGGCGTCAACAGCCAGGGCAGCGCGCGTTGCGGTTGCACGGAACTACTCGAACGCTAGTCGGCGCCGCCGGCTTCCACGACGGCATCCTCGTCGACGACGTCGACAATACTGGGGTGAACCGACCATAGTGCGAGCGGTCCAAGGGCTTCGGCCTCAAGGCGGGTCACCGCGCCGGACACCGCCAGAGCTAGTCCGTCGTCGCTGAAGAAGTCGCCCCTGACAAGCGCCCGATCGGCGACGACACGGCGGAACGCGTCGACCAGGTCGGAGTCGGGCGGCGTCGCCTCGCGCCAGAAGCGGTCGAGGCCGCGTTGGAACGTAAGACCGGGTAAACTATAGATCGGGTGCGCCAGCGCGATGATGGGTAAGCCGAGAGAAAGCGCCAATAGTCCCGACGTGCTGTTAATGGTGACGACTCCACGGCTGCGCTGCATCAAGTCGCCGACGTCGCCGCCGGCGACGTATCGAACGCGATCTCTGATACCGAGCCGTTCGGCGAGCGCGATCGTCTGCGCTTCCCAATCGATCATTTGATTATCGAGCGGGTGTTCCTTCAGCAGTAAAAGCGCGTCCACGGGCGCATGACGAGCAAACGACGTGACGATCATGTCGATCGCGGGCGCCAGACTCCCGAAGGTCGAGTTGATCCGCAATTGCGAATCCGAATCGAGCTGCAGCGGAACCAAATAGAAGGGGCGGCCGTCGGAGACGAGGGTGCGCAATGTCTCCGCGGCACGGCGCCGGGTCGACGGCGCCCGCATAAAGCGTCTGATCCAAAACCCGTAATCAACGAACGGATGAGTCGGGAGGTGGGTACGATAGTGCCGATAGCGCCATCCGAATAGCCAGCCCCAGACGTTATAGATGACGTCCTGGACGGCCCGCGCCCGAAAAGAGCTTAGCACCGGCGCGCCGTCGTTGATCGGCGCCAGGGTCCGCGCCGTCTGAAGAATCCATTCCGCGTCCCGGGGCAGGGGAGAGTTGTTGTTGACGCCGCCCTGTTCGAGCGTGATCCAACCGGGCCGAATATAACCTTCCTCAAAGACGTGGACGGCTACACCGCGAAGACGCGCGATGCGAATCGCCGGCGCGTGCAACGGCCGCCAATCACCGAACAATATGATGTCGCTGATTCGCCATTCGTTAAGGTAATGCTCAAGCGCGCGCGGCCATTCGTCCAACGTCCCGCGATAAGAAACGGAGCCGGGCACTCGCCAGAACAGCGAATCGCCGGCGTTGAAATTGATGCGCTTGACGACATGGCCCCGTCGCGCCAGCGCGCGCCCGAGTTCGGCGAAAAACTGCGTGGCCATGCCCTGCAGGAACAAATACCGACGGCTTTGGATGGCACCGCCGTCCATTAGACGCACACCTCAGATCGCAATAAGGCAGCGCGGGAAGGCCAAGCCCGCGCGTCGTAGACCATTACGGTGCTTCGGCAAGTCCCCAAGTAGCCTCCGAAAAAATTTGGGCGGTTAGCACCTCATTTTGTTACGCAAAATTTATGCCTCTCGACCTGTGAAGTCGAGTCGATTTAGCCCCCGTCCGCGGCGCCCCGGCGCAATCGAGTCGATAAAACGCGTTTGAAATTCCCTTGGTCACGCGGCCGTTCCGGCCGATTGCTGACCGATCGGTCTTCCCCGTCTATGCCGATGCGGCGCAAATCAGAGTACAATCGATACACGCAACGGACGGCAATAGACTTGGCATGCCATTCAAGAGTCTCGACATCCCCGATGTCACAATGATCGTGCCCCGTCGCTTCGGTGACGAACGCGGGTATTTTTCGGAAACCTACAATTTGAAGGGCTTCGCGTCGGCGGGGATTGACCGACCGTTCGTCCAGGACAACCAAAGCCTATCGCGGTCCAAGGGCACGTTGCGGGGTCTGCATTGTCAGGTGGCGCCCAACGCGCAAGGGAAGCTCGTGCGCGTGATTCGAGGATCCGCATGGGATGTCGCCGTCGACATCCGCGGCGGTTCACCCACGTTCGGCCGGTGGGCAGCCGCGACATTAACAGAGGCCGAAGGCGAACAGCTTTGGATTCCGCCAGGCTTTCTACATGGTTTCGTGACGCTCGCTCCAAACACGGAAATATTTTACAAGGTCACCGCAGATTACTCGCCGGCCGATGAGCGTGGCGTCGTTTGGAATGATGCCACGCTTAATATTCCGTGGCCGGTGGAAGGCGAGCCCGTTTTATCGGACAGAGACAGCAGGCTTCCGAATTTTGCGGCTGCGCGCGACTGGTTCCCCCCATGATGACGCTCCTCGTGACCGGCGTTAGAGGCCAATTGGCGCAAGCACTGACGGCGCTGTCGCCGAAATTCTTGGAACATGGTTACGCCATGAGACAGGTCGGACGTCCTGAATTCAATTTCGATCGGCCGGAGACCATCGACGCTTTGTTTGAGGCGACCGCGCCGGCGTTCGTCGTGAACGCAGCTGCGTGGACCGCCGTCGATTTGGCGGAAACCGAACCGGACGCGGCGACGCGCGCCAACGATACCGGTCCCGCGCGCTTAGGCGCATTGTGCGCAAAGAATGGAATTCCCTTTGTTCATATATCGACCGACTACGTTTTCGACGGCGCCAAGGGCGCACCTTACCTCGAAACCGACTCTCCCAATCCCTTGGGGGTTTACGGTGCCACCAAGCTGGCGGGCGAACGGAAGATAGGGGATCTGTCCGCGCGGTCGGTCATTTTGCGGACGTCGTGGATTTATCATACCGGCGGCAAGAATTTCGTGCGAACCGTGCTGGCCGCCGGGAAGAAGACTAACGTGTTGCGCGTCGTGGCCGATCAGTTCGGATGCCCGACCGCCGCCGATGATTTGGGCGAGGCGATCGTCGCGATCGTTGCGCACATCACCGAAAACGGCTGGCACAACGGATGTGGCGGCATATTCCACGCCGCAGGCAGCGGCGACACATCGTGGTTCGATTTTGCCCGCGCAATCTTCGAAGCCGCTTCCCGACATGGCAGACCGGCACCGTCGTTGGTGCCGATAGCCACGGCGGATTGGCCGACAGTGGCGCGGCGGCCCGCAGACAGCCGGCTTGATTGCGGCAAACTATCTGCCGTCTATGGGGTGCGTTTACCGCCGTGGCATTCGACGTTGGGCAAGGTGGTGGACCACATCTGCAAGAGTAGGGAGAAGTTGTAGCCGGCGGCGGCGAGGATGGCGTTGGCGCGGTCGCCGTCGCGGCCTTTGAGGTAATTGCGATCCATGCGGTGCTCGGCCTTGATATGACCGATGACGGGCTCGACGGCAGCCCTTCGCTTCATCTCGCGTTTGATGGTCGCGGTAGTATTGCGGACCCGGCCAGTGATCCAGACC
>JASHUX010000206.1 GCA_030039775.1 Alphaproteobacteria bacterium
CTGACGCATGCCTCCAGGCAATTTCTCGCCGGGCAGATAGGCGAAGGCCAGGTCCGTCATGCGTCGCGCGTGGCCGAGAAGATCGGTGATCTGCTGCTGGTCGTCCGCGTAGGCCATGGCGTCGACCGTGAAGCCGACATCGGAGGCGACGCTGTCGGCGAGGCGGCGGACCACGGTGTTCCAGACGCGATCGTAGAATACGCCCGTGCCGATCAGTTCCGCCAGGACCAGCGGCAAGATGATGATGATCAGCGAGCGGCCATAGAGCGAACGCGGCAGCGCGCGCTTCCACCAGCGGCGGTGGCTGTCGGTCGCCGGCGCGGCGGCGCGCGGAAACTCGATCTCGGCTCCGGTGGGGGCGAGCGCATTGGCGTGCGGCGGGGACTGGGTCGCGGTCACAGGCCGATTATGCTACCCGGGCCGCCGTCGAAACAATTGCGCCGAGTGGAACGAATATTGCGTCCGAATCCACATGATCGATGCCGACGACAAACGGTTGCGGGCTTGGATCGCGGGTTTGCCGCCGCGACAGGAGCTGGTGGTGCGGATCGCGTTGCGCGACCGTGCCAAAAATTTGGGCCGCGGCTGGGAAAAACGCATCGACGTGTTGGAAACCGAGTTGCGCATCGACACGACGGCGAAGCGGGTCGCACTGATGGGCGACGTGCGCAAGGCCAACCGGCTGATCGATAACTGGATCGCCGCGGGCGACACCGACTAAGCGCCGTCGAAAACTTCCCTAAAGTCGTCAATCCGGCTTGAGGATATATCCGGTGCCGCGCACGGTTTGGAGATAGCGCGGGAACTTCGGGTCGCGCTCGATCTTGCGGCGGAGCCGCGTGATCTGCACGTCGACGGTCCGGAGGTTGCCACTGAACCCCGCCTCGCCCGACAGAGTGTCTCGCGACACCGGCTCGCCCCGATGGCGCGCCAACGCCATCAGGAGCGCGGTTTCGGCCTCGGTCAGCTTTACCGCCACCGGGCCGTTGAACAATTCGGCTCGGGAGAGATCGAGCCGACAGGCGCCGAGCCGCAGACTGCCGCCGGGTGCCGGATGCCGCACGCGCTGGAGGATGTTGCGGATGCGCAAGACCAGCTCGCGCGGCTCGAACGGCTTGGCCAGGTAATCATCGGCGCCTTGCTCGAGACCGCGGATGCGATGCTCCGGCTCCGCCATCGCGGTCAGGAGCAGGATCGGCACTTTGCTTTCGCCGCGCAGGCTGCGCGTCAGCGACACGCCGTCCTCGCCCGGCATCATCACGTCGAGGATCAGGAGATCGAAGGCGAGGCCTTGCAGCCGGGCGCGGGCATCGGCGGCATCGGCCGCGGTGGTGACGCGAAAGCCGTTATCGGCAAGATAACGCCGCAGCAGGCCGCGGAGCCGTTCGTCGTCGTCGACGACGAGAAGATGCGGCTCGCCGTTCATCCGCGCTTGCCGCCGCGCGTGAATCGGGCGCGGTCGGCCGGATCGGCGACGAGGTCGATCATGACCTTGCGGAATCCATCGACCGCCTCGGGGCCGGCCTCGCGGTAGGCGCGCGCGATAAAGCCGCGCTGGTTCTCGGAGAGGTCGCGCTCCAGCGCCACGCCTTGCTCGGTCAGTTCGAGGAGGCGCTGACGCCGGTCGTTGACGCCGGGGGTCTGGCGGATGAAGCCCTGCCGCACCAGCTGACTCAGGACCCGGTTCAGGCTCTGCTTGGTGATGCGCAAAATGCCCAACAACTCCGTTACATTCATATGCGGATGGCGTCCGACGAAATAGATGACGCGGTGATGGGCCCGGCCGAAACCATATTTCTCGAGCATATGATCGGGGCCGGCGGTGAAGTCGCGATAGGCGAAGAACAAGAGTTCGATGCCTTGCCGGAGTTCGGCCTCGCGCCAATGGCCCGGCGCGGCGGGCGATTTTATGTCAGACATGTTGACTTATCTTGTTGCGGTTTGTTATATAGACGCGGCTTCGGGCGAAATAATAGTGCGTGAAGCCGAGAGAGGCACGAGGAACGCAGCGATGGCTAGCTCTAGCACACCCTTCGACGATCGCGACGGCTTCATTTGGCTCGACGGCAAGCTGGTGCCGTGGCGCCAAGCCAATATCCATGTCCTGACTCATGCGCTGCATTATGCAAGCTGCGTGTTCGAGGGGGAACGGGTCTATGGCGGCACGATCTTCAAGCTGCGGGAGCATACCGAGCGGCTGATAAAGTCGGGCCGCATCCTCGGCTTCGAGATTCCCCATACCGCCGAGCAGATCGACAAGGCCTGCTACGAGGTGGTGCGCGCCCAGAAAGTCACCGACGGCTATGTCCGCCCCGTGGCGTGGCGCGGGCCGGAGCAAATGGGCGTGTCGGCGCAGGCCACCAAGATTCACGTCGCGGTCGCGGTGTGGGAGTGGCCGTCTTATTTCTCGCCCGAGGCGCGTCTTAAAGGTCTGCGGATGATGATGTCGCCGTGGGCACGGCCGGCACCCAACACTGCCCCGGTTCACGCCAAGGCGTCGGGCCTCTACATGATCTGCACCATCGCCAAACACGCCGCCGAGGCCGCCGGCTATGACGACGCCTTCATGCTCGACTGGCGCGGCCAGATCGCCGAAGGCACCGGCTGCAACGTGTTCCTGGTCATCAAAGGCGAGCTGCACACGCCGACGCCCGACTGCTTCCTCGACGGCATCACGCGTCAGGTGGTGATGGAGCTGGCGCGCAAGCGCGGCCTCAAAGTAATCGAGCGCGCGATCTGGCCCGAGGAGTTCGAGAAAGCGGACGAGGTGTTTATCACCGGCACCGCCGCCGAAGTGACGCCCGTCGCCGAGATCGGCAAGTACAAATTCACGCCGGGCAAGATCACCAGAATGTTGATCGTCGATTTCGACGCCCTGGTCGGCCGCGCGCCCGCAAAGGCCAGCGCCGCCTAAGTCTCGCGGAGCGCAGCGATCGGCGGTGCGAAATCGATCCGCCCGCGTTTCAAATCGTGGCCCGCGCCCACGACACCGATGAGTTGCGTCGGCGCCGGGATCGCCGCTATCGCGTCCTGCAAGTCGTCGAGCGTGCCGAACGGGTCCTTGTCGCCGGACACGAACACCGCCCGGGTGCGCAGATTTGGGAAATGCGCGGTGCGGCGCTGCTCCGGCTTGTCCGGCGGATGGAGCGGGTAGGACAACAACAACAGCGCCGGCGCGACATCGGGCTGTTCGGCCGCCAGCATTGTCGCCTGCCGCCCGCCATAGGAATGGCCGCCGAGCACAATCGGACCCGTCACGCGTTCGCACAGCCACGCCACGGCATCGCGCAAGCCGGCGCGGTCGGCGGCCGCGCCCGCTGGATGCGGCGGGCCGCTGCCACGCTTTTGCCGGAACGCGAGATCGCAACGCAGCACCGTGACACCCGCCGCCGCGAACGCGTCCGCACACGCGCTCAACAGCGGTGCCCGGCAATTGCCGCCGGCGCCGTGTGTCAGAACCAGCCCGCGCCCATCCGCGCGCGTTGGACGGTGCAAGAACCCGCGGACATTGCCGTCCTCGATTGGCGTGACGCTCGCTTCACCCTCGCTCATCGGGATGCGATAGTGACGTTCGCAGCGAATTCGGGCAACGGAGGAGCCAATGAAAGTGCGCGCTGCGGTAGCGCATCAAGCGGGAAAGCCGCTGACCATCGAGACGGTCGAGCTCGACGGACCGAAGGCGGGCGAGGTGCTGGTCGAGATCAAGGCCACCGGCATTTGCCACACCGATGCGTTCACCCTCTCCGGCGCCGATCCCGAGGGTCTGTTCCCCGCGATCCTCGGCCATGAAGGCGCGGGCGTCGTCGTCGAGGTCGGAGCTGGCGTCAAATCGGTCAAACCTGGCGACCATGTGATTCCGCTCTACACGCCGGAATGCCGCGAATGCAAATCCTGCACCAGCCGCAAGACCAACCTCTGCACATCGATCCGCGCCACGCAGGGCAAAGGCGTGATGCCCGACGGCACCTCGCGTTTCTCGCTCAACGGCGAGCCGGTGCTGCATTACATGGGCTGCTCGACCTTCGCCAACTTCACCGTGCTGCCGGAGATCGCGTTGGCGAAGATTCGCGACGACGCCCCGTTCGACAAGGTTTGCTATATCGGCTGCGGCGTCACCACCGGCATCGGCGCGGTGATCTTCACGGCCAAGGTCGAGCCCGGTGCCAATGTCGTGGTGTTCGGCCTCGGCGGTATCGGCCTCAACGTCATCCAGGGCGCCAAGATGGCAGGCGCCGATATGATCATCGGCGTCGATCTCAACCCGAAGAAGCGCGTCCTCGCCGAGAAATTCGGCATGACGCATTTCGTCAATCCGGCGGAGGTGCAAGGCGATCTCGTGGCGCATTTGGTCGGGCTGACCAAGGGCGGCGCCGATTATTCCTTCGAGTGCATCGGCAACGTGAAAACGATGCGCCAGGCGCTCGAATGCTGTCATCGCGGCTGGGGCCAGTCGATCATCATCGGCGTCGCCGGCGCCGGTCAGGAGATTGCGACGCGGCCGTTCCAGCTCGTGACGGGGCGTGTGTGGAAAGGCACCGCGTTCGGCGGCGCGCGTGGCCGCACCGACGTGCCGCGTATCGTCGACTGGTACATGGAGAAGAAGATCAACATCGACGATCTGATCACCCACACCATGCCTCTCGACCGCATAAACGACGCGTTCGATCTGATGCACGCGGGCGAATCGATCCGAAGCGTCGTGGTGTATTAGAGCAAAGCCCTACTTCACCATCACGCATTGCTTCTTGGCGAAGACGGGCGGCGCCTTGGTCTCGCTTTCGGGCACGTCGCGTTGGAACGTGAAGGTGGCCAGCAACGGCGTCGGCTTGTCGTCGAAGATGCTCTCCGGTTTTTCGTGGATTTCGACGATGACGTCGATCTTTCCTGGCGCGGTCAGCGTCGCGCCGAAGCTCCACGGATTCTTGGTCTCGCCGTCATGCAGCATGAACGAGCCTTTCGACGGCGAATGGGAATGGCCCATGCCGTCGACGATGCCTCGTCCGCCGATCTTGTAAAGGAACTCGATCTCCTTATCGCTCGAGAGATAGAGCTTGAGCTTGTGCACGTCGTTCTCTTCGTTGGTCTCGACGATCCAGCCGCATAGTTGCATCGCCTTTGCCTCCCCTGCGAACGCGACCGTCGCCACGATGGCGACCGCCATGATCCATCGCCGTACCATGCGTACCCCCATGATCCGGGCGCCTCTGTGGCCCGGACACCGCGATTATAGCGTCGCGTGTGACGGTTACGAGACGGCCCAGGCGTCCCGGTCGCCGAAGCCGTGGCGCGCGTTCCACAACGGCACGTCGAGCGCGGTCGCGGTCTGTGCGTCGGCGCCGCGTTGCCGCGCCAGATACAGCACCGGCGGCACGACATGCTCGGGGCGGAGGAACACGCCGGTCGGCAGGCCCGCTGCGTTGCGCGCCGCCAACATCCCGGCCGATCCGGTGGTCATGGTGCCGCCGGGCCACACGAGATTAACGGCGATGCCGTCGGGCTTGAGCTCGCCCGCGAGCGAGAAGGTGAGGCTGGCGAGGGCCGCCTTGGCCGCGTCGTACGGCTGGTTCTTCGGCGCGACGCGGCGCGCGCGCCAAGTGCCGTCGCCGTCATGCTCGATCGGCAGCGACCCGGCCGAGCCGATCATCACGATGCTGCCGCCCTTGCCCGAGAGCCGCATCACCGGGACAAAGGCGCGCGTCACGGTGAGCGTGCCGAGCACGATGACGCGATGCATCGCGTCCCAATCCGATTCCTTCGCATCGAGCACGACCGAGAGCCCTGCAGGATAGAATAGATCGCGCATCCGCAGCGCCGCTTTGTTGACCAGAATGTCGACGCGGCCGAACCGCTCCAGCGTTCGGTCGCGCGCCAACGCG
>JASHUX010000207.1 GCA_030039775.1 Alphaproteobacteria bacterium
AGCCGCCGCCATTGCCGAGCCGGTAATGCGCGTCGTCGAAGCCGACCACCGGACCGAGCACCACGTCGGGCGTCACCGCGACGCCGTCGCGCGGAATCGGAATGTTCCAAATGCCGTCGATCATCGGCGCGCCCGGGATCCACGCGCGGAACTGCATCGGCGATTTTTTTTCGATCACCACCGGCAACGCGGCGCGCCAGCCCCGCGTCAGCAGATCGCGGATCATCGGGCGCGGATCGAACTCGCCGCGGAACGGCCAGTAGAAGCTGATCGTCGCCGGCGGCCGCTCCGCCAGTACCGCGCGCAGATTGGCCTCGAGCGCCGCGTTCCAGGGGCGACGCTGCCCGATCGAGATCGCCTGGCGGCGGGCCGTCAGTTCGGCGCGGCGCTCTTTACGCCACGCCGCGACGTCGACCATTAGAAAAGGCCCGAAATCTTGCCGTCGGCACTGACCGAGATGTTGTTGGCCGCCGGCACGCGCGGCAGTCCCGGCATGGTCATCACCTCGCCGCAGATCGCGACGACGAACTCGGCGCCGGCCGACAGTCGCACTTCGCGCACCGGAATCGTATGACCGCTGGGCGCGCCCTTGGCATCGGGATTGGTCGAGAAACTGTACTGCGTCTTGGCGATACAGACCGGCAGATTGGCAAAGCCGGCGCTCTCGAACTCCTTGAGGCGGGCCGCGACGCCCGCCTCCAGCACGACGCCGGACGCGCCATAGATCTGCGTCGCGATGGTCTTGATCTTTTCCAAGAGCGGCATGTCGTCGGGATAGAGGACTTTGAAATTCGCCGGTTTGGTTTCGAGCGTCTTCAGCACCGCCTTCCCCAAATCCTCGGAGCCCGCGCTGCCGGTGGCCCAATGATCCGAGATCACGGCGTCCACGCCCTGCGCGGCGCAGAGCTGCTTCACCAGATCGTGCTCGGCCTTGGTGTCGGTCGAGAAACGGTTGACGCCAACCACCGCCGGAACGCCGAATTTTTTGATGTTGGAAATGTGGCGCTCAAGATTCGAGAAGCCTTTGCGCAGCGCTTCGATGTTCTCGTGCTTCAGATCTTCCTTGGCGACGCCGCCATGCATCTTGAGCGCGCGTACGGTCGCGACGATCACCGCGCAATCGGGTGCGATCCCCGCCTTGCGGCATTTGATGTCCATGAATTTCTCGGCGCCGAGATCGGCGCCGAAACCAGCCTCCGCCACCGTGTAGTCGGCGAGCTTCAATCCCGCCATGGTCGCGGAGACCGAATTGCAGCCGTGAGCGATGTTGGCAAACGGTCCGCCATGGATGAAGGCGGGATTGTTTTCCAACGTCTGCACCAGGTTCGGCGCGATGGCGTCTTTTAGGAGCGCCGCCATCGCGCCCGCGGCGTGAAGTTCCTCGGCGCGGACCATTTTGCGGCCGCGCGTCTGGCCAATGACGATGTTGCCCAGGCGGCGCTTCAAGTCCTCGAGGCCGGTGGCGAGACAGAAGATCGCCATCACTTCCGACGCAACGACGATGTCGAAGCCGGCCTCGCGCGGAAAACCGTTGGCGACGCCGCCGAGCGAGGTCACGATCTGGCGCAGCGCCCGGTCGTTCATGTCGAGTCCACGACGCCACGTGACGCGGCGCGTATCGATATCCAGCTCGTTGCCCCAATAGATGTGATTGTCGATCATCGCCGCGAGCAGATTGTTGGCCGCGCCGATGGCATGGAAATCGCCGGTGAAATGAAGGTTGATGTCCTCCATCGGCACTACTTGCGCATAACCGCCGCCGGCCGCGCCACCTTTCATGCCGAATGAGGGACCCAGGCTCGGTTCGCGCAGACAGATCACGGCACGCTTGCCGAGACGGTTCAGCGCGTCGCCGAGCCCAACCGTGGTGGTCGTCTTGCCCTCGCCCGCGGGGGTCGGCGTCATCGCCGTGACGAGAATCAGCTTGCCGCCGGGCCGGCGCTGCAGGCCGTTGAGATAGTCGAGCGATACTTTGGCCTTGAAATGACCGTAGGGTTCAAGTTGCATCGCGTCGATGCCGAGCTTGTCCTTCGCGACGTCAACGATGGGCCGCATCGCGGCGGCTTGCGCGATCTCGATGTCGCTTTTGGGATGGGCATGTTGGTCGTGACTGGGCATAACGGCTCCTGAGGACAAGCGCGGACGGGATGCCGCTTAAAAAACTCCAGAAGCTGCCCACTTCTCAAGAGGCAATTTATTGTGGGCAGAAGCCCTGAAGCCCACGCCGTTGAAAGAGCCCGCTCTTTAATCTATGCGAAATTCGCACGCACCGTTATTCGACCGGGATTTCCGTGAGTTGACCTCCGTGTTTACCCTCCTTATGGTGCGGTCGTCTCGGTGCTTCCGAGCCCGTAGCTCAGCCGGTAGAGCATCTGACTTTTAATCAGGAGGTCGTGGGTTCGAATCCCGCCGGGCTCACCAATTTAGATGATGCCGGAGCCGATCGGCTCAGCCGATGAATGCTCGTGCGGAGCGGCCTTATTGCTGCCACATCGTCACGGAACAATTTTTCGCCGATAACGCTGGACTGATATATGCAAGAGGGAGCGTATATTAGATGATTCTGCCAGTACCGGTTCCATTGAAGGCGCAGGTCGCCCGATGTTTTACACGTGCTAATTGTCTGACATTTTTATCGACTATTGCTCTCCGGCGAATTGTGCCTTATCCGCCTTGGGTGAATCCGGCGGCGGTCGATGGTGGTAAAAAACGTGGGGGTTACGGATTTGGACCGTGATTGTATCGCAGTCGTTGGCATTGCTTGCCGCTTTCCCGGTGCGAACGACATTGGACAATTTTGGGATTTGTTGTCGGC
>JASHUX010000208.1 GCA_030039775.1 Alphaproteobacteria bacterium
CTTTCCGCCGCATGTGAAGTTTCGCTTTGACGAGACTCGTCAGCGGTGGGTGGTGTTGGCGCCGGAGCGCTTGTTATTGCCTGACGAATTGTCGGTGGAAATTTTGCGCATGGTCGACGGCAAGAATGCCGTCGGCGACATCGTCGACGCGCTGATGGCGAAGTTCTCGGCGCAACGCGAGGAGATTCTCGGCGACGTAACGGCGCTTTTGCAGGATTTGGCGGACAAGGGTACGCTGACGGCATGAGTGAAGCGCCGTCTCCGGCGCATGCGGTTGAGGTGAATGTCGCGGCGCCGCTGGCGCTCTTGGCCGAAGTGACGCACCGCTGCCCGTTGCGCTGCCCTTATTGCTCCAATCCCTTGGAGCTCGACCGCGCCAGCCGCGAGCTCGCGACTGCGGATTGGATCCGCGTCTTCGGCGAGGCGGCGGCGCTTGGCGTGTTGCAGGTGCATTTCTCCGGCGGCGAGCCGATGGCCCGCCGCGACCTCGTCGCCCTCGTCGCCCATGCGGCCCGTGCCGGGCTTTACACCAATCTCATCACCTCCGGGGTGCTGTTCGACCGAGCCAAGATGGCAGAACTTGCGGCCGCGGGACTCAACCATGTTCAATTGAGCTTCCAGGATTCCGAAGCGGATAACGCCGACCGCATCGCCGGGCTCGACGGCGCGCACGACAAGAAACTCACGGCCGCAGCGCTGGTGCGCGAAGCCGGCCTGCCGCTGACCCTCAATGCGGTGATGCATCGCCAGAATCTCGACCATCTGCCTTCGGTCATCGACCTCGCGGTGCGGCTTGGGGCGCAGCGGCTCGAGGTGGCGCATGTCCAATACTATGGCTGGGCGATCCCGAACCGCCGCGCGCTGTTTCCGACTTACGAGGCGCTGGAACGCGCGACGGTGATCGTCGACGCCGCACGGGAGCGCCTCAAAGGCGTGCTCACGATCGACTATGTCGTGCCCGACTATTACGCGCGCCGTCCCAAAGCCTGTATGGGCGGCTGGGCGCGGCAATTCATCAATGTCTCCCCGGCCGGCAAGGCATTGCCCTGCCATGCCGCCGAGACGTTGCCGGGCTTCGACTGGCCGTCCCTGACGACGACCAGCTTGAGCGATGCCTGGTATCGCTCCGACGCGTTCAACCGTTATCGCGGCACCGAGTGGATGCCGGAGCCGTGCCGCTCTTGCGACCGGCGCGAAATCGATTGGGGCGGCTGCCGCTGCCAGGCCTTTGCCTTTACCGGCGACGCATCGCGCACCGATCCCGCCTGCGCGCTGGCGCCTGACCGCCCCATTCTGGACGCCGCGCGCGCCGACGCGCTCGGCCCCGCGACCGACTTCGTCTATCGCCAGATCGGCGGCGCTCCCGGCGCGTAAAGCGCCATATCCTCCGAAATATAGCCCGACTTCTATTCCCTTGTAGAATCGGGATGTTTTTGCCATGATTGCGGGCACTTTTCCCGCATCAGAACGGGAATATTCCTGGGAGTAGCGGGCTCATTTCGACAATTTTGACATCGTGCGCGGCAGGCGCCGGGCGCGGGAGGGGGCAGTCAGATGTACGGTACGCGGACAATTATGGCGGCGGCCTTGCTGGCGGCCGTGGTAAGCGGCGGCTGGAGCGCCACGCCGGTGCTGGCGCAAGACATGGTATCGGCGGAGATGCTCGATCACGCCGACAAGGACGCGAAGGACTGGTTGAGCTATCGCGGCTCTTATCTCGATTACAATTATAGTGGCCTTGGCCAGATCAACGCCAAGAACGTCAAGAACCTGAACGTGGCGTGGCTGCATACGCCGGGCCGTTCTAAGTGGGGCCTGCAAGCGATGCCGCTCGCGGTCGACGGCGTGCTCTATTACGCCGGCTCTTATAGCCGCGTGTTCGCGCTCGACGGCGCCACGGGTGAAGTGATCTGGAGCTATTTCCCCGAACTCGACGAAGCGCTGATCGCAAAGCAAACGCACAGTCCGGATAATCGCGGCATCGCGATCTCGCGCGGCAAGGTCTATGTCGGCACAATCGACGGCCGTCTGATCGCGCTCGACATGAAGACCGGCAAAAAGGTGTGGGAGAGCAAGCTGGTCAATTCGCAGAAATTGACCATCGGCTTCTCCGGTGCCCCGCTTGCGGTCAAGAACATGGTGCTGATCGGCACCCAAGGCGGCGAGTGGCCGGTGATCGGCACGATCTTCGCGGTCGATGCCGACAGCGGCAAGACAGTGTGGGAATTCCATCCGATCGACGCCAGCGACCCGAACGTCAAAGCGTCCTGGGGCAACGACAGCTGGAAGGTCGGCGGCGGCGGCGCTTGGCAGCCCGGCACCTACGATCCGGCCAGCAACACGGTGTGGTGGGGCACGTCGAACCCCGCGCCGCTATTCGACTGGGGCAAGAACATCGCTACCGAGGGCTCGCGCCCCGGCAACAACCTCTATACCTCGTCGGTGCTGGCGCTCGACGCCGATACCGGCAAGCTCAAGTTCTATCATCAGGAAATACCGCACGATAATTGGGACTTCGACAGCGCGGTCGGCGAATTCGTCATGCTGAATCGCGGCGCGCAGCAATTCGTCGTTCATCCCAACAAGAGCGGCTACGTCTTCGTCTATAACCGGGCCGACGCGTCGATCGTCAATGTCTGGCGCGCCAACGAGAACAGCAATTTCGTTCAGAACATCGACCCGCATACGGGCGAACTGATCGGCCGGACCAGCGAGGCTGTCGGCGACAACAAGGGGATTTGTCCCTCGTTCACCGGCGCGATCGGCTGGCCCCCGGGCAGCTACAATCCGAAGACCGGACTTTACTACCGCGCGGTCGCCGAGGCCTGCATGAACCTGAAGGTCGCCAAGACCACGCCGGTCGTTGAACCGCAGGCGCAGCTTTTCGTCGGCGCCGAGTTCACCGTCACCGGTCCCAACGGCGAGAAGCCGTTCGGCCATGTCGATGCCCGTGATCCGGTCACCGGCAAGCTGAAGTTCTCGATCAAGTTCCAGGCGCCGATTGTCGCCTCGACGCTGTCGACGGCGGGCAATCTGCTGTTCGTGCCGGATGCGGCGGGCTGGCTCCACGCCTACAACGCCACCACGGGCAAGGAACTGTGGAAGCACAATGACGGCTCGAGCCACAACGGCGGCATCATCAGCTATGAAGCGCACGGCAAGCAGTACATCGCCGTGGCCGTGGGCTGTTGCGCGCTGTCGAGCTTCGGCAACCAGTTTGTTTACGGCCTGCCATACAGCGCGCAGTCGACGGATCACGGTGAACTCGTCGTCTATGCGTTGAAATGAGTTGCTGATTTCTTTAGCAACAAGGGGCGGGACTTCGGTCCCGCCCTTTCCTTTTTGAGGATGTGCGGATGCGCTTGTTTCTGATCACCCTGGGATTGCTGCTCGGACTGTCCGGTGTCGCGTTCGCCGACGAAAGCCCGGTGCAGGCCGACAAGGATGCCGTCAATATCTTCAACTCGACCTGCGGCTGGTGCCATCAGGGCGCCGGACGTGCCGCCGGTGGCATCGGGCCAAAGCTGATGGACACGTCCCGCAGCGACGAGTTCATCGTCAACCGCATCAAGAATGGCAGCGAGGGCAAGATGCCGGCGTTCGGCGCGCAATTCTCCGACGCGCAGATCCAAGCGCTGCTGCGCTACATCCGCAATCTCAAGCCGGAGAATTGACGTGGTCCGACTTCTGATCGCTCTTGCTGCATTGCTCCTTGCGCTTCCCGCCGCCGCTCGCCCGTTCGATCAGGTCGAGGAAAGCGGCGTCTTCGTGCTGTGCGCCCATCCGAATGCGTTGCCGTTTTCGGCTAAGGATGGTGACCGTCATGGTTTCCAAGTCGAGACTGCGACCGCGCTGACGGCGAGGATGGGCATCGGCCTCGACACGCATTGGACCGTGTCCGCCTTTGACCTCAACCGCGCCGACTGCGATTTCGTGCTCGATGCGATCGCCGATCCCGAGGCCCAGCACGAAAGCCGCCTCAAACTGTCGAA
>JASHUX010000005.1 GCA_030039775.1 Alphaproteobacteria bacterium
ACTTGCGAGGATTATCTCGATTACATGCTCGACGTTCCGACGGTAGGGGTCGTCGTGCTCTACGCCGAGCAACTGCGCGACCCGCGGCGTTTCCTCGACCTCGCGGCCCGTGCGCGCCGCCTGAAGAAACCGATCGTGATGCTGCATGCCGGATCGAGCCCGATCGCACGCGAATCCGCGATCACGCACACGTACTCGATCACCAAGAACTACCGCGCGATGCGCATGCTGACGTCGCGAGCCGGCGTGGTCCTGGTGGATAAGATGGAGGAGCTCCTCGATACCGCCGAGCTGTTCATGTATTTCCCGACGCCGCCGACGATGGGTCCGGCGGTGATGGCGGATTCCGGCGCCTACAAGGGATTGGCGCTCGACTATGCGCAACGGATCGGGATCGAATTGCCGAAATTCTCGCCGCATATCCATGAGGCGCTGGTCCCGGTGATGCCGGTTTATGCCCCGCCGGCCAATCCGCTCGACATGACCGCGCAAGCGATCAAAGAGCCGGAAATGTACGACCAGTCGCTGCCGCTGATGCTGAGCGACCCGAAGATCGGCGGGCTGGTGCTGGCACCGATCATGGGCTCGACAGGCTTCGGTCTCACCAAGGGCCAGCGCATCCTCAAGGCGGTGAAGGGCGCGGCCAAGCCGGTGATCATGAGCAATCTCGGCATCGACAGCCCCGTGCCGCCCGAGCTGATCGAGGAATGCCGCGCCAACGGCATTCCCTATTTCACCTCGCCCGACCGCGCCCTGCGCGCGCTCGCCTATCTTGCGCAATACGCTCGCGCATTGGCGCGGCCAGTGGCACCGCTATCGTCGACCGCGTTCGCCGCGCCGCCGAAGCCGGCGCCCGACGCGCTGCAGCTTCGGGTGAAGGCGATCCGCGATCCCGAATGGGGGCCGATCCTCGAGGTCGGGTTCGGCGGCACGCGTGGCGAGGCGCTGCGCGACACGATCATCCTGCCGCCCGATCTCGTCGCCGCCGATGTCGGCGCCGAGCTGCGAACGCTTCCGGGCGCAAATTTGTTCGCGGCCCGCGACCTTGGCGCCGCCTGCGACGCGATCGGCCGGCTCGGCGCTGGGTTGCGTGGCGGGGCGATCGACCCAGCCGAATTTTTTATTCCCCTTCTTTCTTGAGGGCGCGCGCCCACGTCTGGGCAGCGCCTGTCGGGAAGGTCGGGCGTTACCCGCTCAATCCGCGCCTTACGATTTTGAAAGAGGTGATAGCGAACCGCTCACTTCGGTCGTATTGCCGAAGATGAAATTGTTCTGGAAGCTGCCGATTGAACCGCTGAAGGTGCTGACATTCACACCGGTGCCGTTTGCCGTAATATATGTGTTGGAAATGGCGACAACAGCGCCGTTCGTGTTACTGACGCCCGTTGTGTTGCCCTCGATGAGACTGTCGGCGATTAGGGTGTCGGCCCCGGCCGAGATGCCCGTCACAGCGCCGGAAACAACCATTCCTCTGACCGTTGTAATGCCGTTGATTAATTATCGCGGTGCCGCTTGCGGCGCTTCCATTGCCGTTGTCGATGATCCCGCCCTGCACGAGCAGTTGTCCGGCGGAGGCATCGTCAATGCCCGCCGAGGTGAAGCCGGTAATATTGCAATTGATGACGGAGACCTGGGCGGTGCTTGAGGTGACATCGATTCCGATACCGCCCGTGCCGGAACCGGTCAATGTAAGTCCGTTCAAGATGACTAGAACGCTGCCGCTTGCGGTGATCGTGATCGCATTCCCCGAGGCTTGCGTGATTTCAGCGTCGACGCCGACGGGCGCGATGATGGAGATGGCCTTATTGATCGTGAAAGCGCCGTAGCCCGCGCTATCCAACACGGAGATCTCGCCGCCGGCGTTCGTGACGCTGATCGCCTGGGCGAAGGTCCGGCACGGGGATGTTCGACTGCAGGGGTTCGAGTCGCTGCCAAGGCCCGATACGAAGGTTCTGGCATTTTGGGCAAACGCCGGTGCAATGCCGAGCATCAACCCCGCCGCGGCGATGGCGACGGACGCGATCTTCAAATTCATGTATTCCCCCTTAGGTTTGCGCACGAATGCGCGCTCTACAATAACGGGCATGCTATTTCCGGGTGGGAGGGCGTTCAAGCTGACGCTCCCCGAGACGTCCATCTGAGTTTGGCCGCTAAGGCGCGACGGCGGGGCCGGCGAGAAGCTCGTCCAGTGTCCGAGCAAGCAGATCGAGGTCCTGCGGCCGCGACAAGCGATGGTCGCCGTCTTTCACCAGCGTCACCGTCACATCCGCGCCGGAGAGATGTTGCGCCAGGTCCAAACTGGTCTGCCACGGCACATCCGGGTCCAGCATGCCGTGAAGCAAGCGCACCCGGCACGCGATCGGCAGCGGCCTATCCATCACCAGGTGCTGGCGTCCGTCCTCGATCAGCTTTCGGGTGAAGCGATAGGGTGCCTCGCCATAATGCGACGGTAGGTCGACATAGCCGTCGCGCATCATCTTCTCCCGCATCTCCGGCGGTAGGCGCACCCACATCAGCGCTTCGGTCGCGTCCGGCGCGGCGGCAATGCCGACCAGCGCCGCGACGCGCGGCGGCCGGTCCAGCGCCGCCAGCAGCATGAGCCAGCCGCCCAAGCTCGATCCCACCACGATCTGCGGACCCTCAGTCAGCGTGTCAAGCGCGGCGACGGCGTCGGCCCGCCAGCGTCCGACCGTCGCCGCGTTGAAATCGCCGGAGGAAGCGCCGTGCGCATAGGCGTCGAAGCGCAGATAGGCGCGGCCGCGCCCGGCGGCGTAGTCGTCGAGGAACGTCGCCTTGGTGCCGTTCATGTCGGACATGAAGCCGCTCAGAAACACAATTCCCGGCCCTTTGCCGGCGCGGCGGCGGTAGGCAATTGTCGCGCCATCGCCGCGTGTTAAGATTGACGGAGGCCCAATATCTCCGGGCATTGGCAGGTTCCGTGGCGGTTCAATCGACAGATCCCGAAACTAGCATCGCGTCGCCCGCGCCGAAACCGCGCGGTCGCCCGCCGGCGGTGCTGCAGGTGCTGCCGCGCCTCGATCAGGGCGGCGTCGAGCGCGGCACGGTCGAGATGGCGGGCGCGTTGGTTCGGGCGGGATGGCGCGCGGTGGTGGCCTCGGCCGGTGGCCGCATGGTCGGCGAAATTTTGCGCGCCGGCGCAGAGCACGTCGAATTACCGCTCGCCAGCAAGAACCCGGGGACGATGTTGCTCAACGCACGGCGTCTCGCGGCGCTGATCGAGACGCAGCGGATCGACATCGTTCATGCCAGTAGCCGCGCGCCGGCATGGAGCGCGATGTTGGCGGCGCGCCGCACCAAACGCCACTTCGTCACCTCCTTCCACAACGCTTACGGCGCCGAGAACTGGGTGAAGCGCCGCTATAACTCGGTGATGGCGCAGGGTGAACGGGTGATTGCGATCTCGCGCTTCGTCGCCGCGTACGCCGCCGCAACCTATGGTGTCGGCAATGACCGGATCCGCGTCATCGACCGCGGCGTCGATCTGGAGAATTTCCACCCCGACCGCATCTCGCCGTCGCGCATCGTTCAGCTTGCCGACGCGTGGCGCCTGCCAGACGGCGCGCCGGTGGTCATGCTGCCGGGCCGGCTCACAAGCTGGAAAGGCCAGGAGGTGCTGATCGAGGCGCTGTCCTGGCTCGGCCGCCGCGATGTCGTCTGTCTGTTTATCGGCTCCGGCAGCCCACGCTATCGCAAGACGCTGGAGCAGCAGATTCGAGCGCTCGGCCTGACCGGCCTGTGCCGCTTCATCGATCACTGCAGCGACATGCCGGCGGCGTACATGCTCGCCGATATCGTGGTGTCGGCATCGACCCGGCCTGAAGGGTTCGGCCGCGTCATCGCCGAGGGCTTGGCGATGGGCCGCCCCGTGATCGCCACGGAACATGGCGGCGCCGGCGAGATCGTCGTGTCCGGGATCACGGGCTGGCTGGCGCCGCCCGGAGACGCCAAGGCGCTGG
>JASHUX010000209.1 GCA_030039775.1 Alphaproteobacteria bacterium
GCGCCGCGGCGATCCACGGCAACAAATCGCAGAACGCGCGCCAGCGCGCGCTCGGCGATTTCCGCGACGGACATATCCGCGTGCTGATCGCGACCGACATCGCGGCCCGCGGCATCGATATCGACGGCATCACCCATGTCGTCAATTTCGAGCTACCGAACGTTCCCGAATCCTATGTCCATCGCATTGGCCGTACCGCGCGTGCCGGCGCTGACGGCGTCGCCATCTCGCTGTGCGACCCATCCGAGCGCCCGTTCCTACGCGATATCGAGAAACTGACGCGCCAACGGCTGACGCCGGAGGGCGCCGTGCCGGCAGAGGAACCCGGCCGGCCGGCACGCCCCCACCTGCCGCATCGACCGCACCGGCATCGGGGCAAGCGACGCTTCGACACCGCACCGAAGACAACACTCCACCGGCAAGAACGGGGTCGCCAACAAGCGATTTAGCTTTCGCCGACTTACCCACAGGTCGGCACGAGGCCTGTCATAAAATTGTAACATTGCCCCGGTACTGCTTGCCTGACTTAAAGGGAAGGCCGATTCCGGATGGCGATTGCGACGGTTACCGCGCAACACGACCGCCAGCGCGTTTATGACAGCCTATTTCGCAATGCGACGCGCGGCTTCGCCATCCTCGTTCTTGTCTTGCTGGGGGGGGTGATGGTGGCGCTGGGCGTTGGCGCCTGGCCGGCCTTCTCCCATTTCGGCCTCGACTTCCTGGTCAGCAGCGCCTGGAACCCCGTCGAGGACCAGTACGGCGCCTTGCCGGCGATATTCGGCACGTTGGTGACGTCGCTGATCGCGATGCTGATCGGCGTGCCGCTGGCGCTTGGGGTCGCGGTGTTCCTCACCGAACTGTGCCCGCCGATCCTGCGACGGCCGATCGCCACCATGATCGAGCTGTTGGCGGCGGTGCCCAGCATCATCTACGGCATTTGGGGCCTGTTCGTGCTCGCGCCGTTTCTACAGCTGACGGTGCAGCCATTCCTGATCGACGTGTTCGGCGATATTCCGGTCATCGGGCTGCTGTTCGAGGGGCCGCCCTTGGGCCTCGGCGTGCTGACCGCCGGGTTCATCCTGGCGATGATGGTGCTGCCGTTCATCGCGGCGGTGATGCGGGACGTATTCCTAACGGTGCCGCCGATGCTGCGCGAGTCGGCCTATGGCCTGGGCGCCACGACCGCCGAAGTGGTGCGCGACATCGTCGTGCCCTACACGCGCACGGGGATTATCGGCGGCGTCATGCTGGGTCTCGGCCGTGCGCTGGGCGAGACCATGGCGGTGACGTTCGTGATCGGCAACGCGCACGAGATCCACGCGTCGCTCCTGGCGCCCGGCACAACTATATCCGCGACGCTGGCGAACGAATTCACCGAGGCGGTGACGAAACTCTATATTTCGTCGCTATTCGGGCTCGGCTTTATCCTGTTCGTCATCACCTTCCTGGTTCTGGCGGCAGCCAAGTTCATGCTGATCCGGCTGCAGCGACGGGCGGGGACCTGACATGAGCCGATACGCCCGCCGCCGTATCGCCAACCGGATTTATCTGGGCCTGTCCTTTGCCGCGACCGCGATCGGGTTGGTCTTTCTTTTCCTGGTGTTGTACGCGCTGCTGCGAAACGGCATTCCCGCCTTGAGCGCAACGCTCTTCACCGCCCCGACGCCGCCGCCCGGCAATGCGGGCGGCCTCGCCAATGCCATTTACGGCAGCATCGTCATGACGATCGTGGCGACGCTGGTGGGGACGCCGATCGGCATACTGACGGGAACGTTCCTTGCCGAGTACGGCAAGAATAGTCACCTGGCCAGCGTGGTGCGATTCGTGAACGATATCCTGTTGTCGGCGCCCTCGATCATCATCGGCCTCTTCGTCTATCAGATCATGGTCGTGCCGATGGGCCATTTCTCGGCCTGGGCGGGCAGCATCGCACTCGCGCTGATCGTCATTCCGGTCGTGGTGCGCACCACGGAAAACATGTTGGAACTCGTCCCGTCGAGCTTGCGCGAAGCGGCCTCGGCGCTCGGCACGCCGCAGTGGCGGGTGATCGCGCAAGTGATCTATCGCGCGGCCCTTCAAGGCATGTTGACCGGCGTGATGCTCGCGGTCGCCCGGATCGCGGGCGAAACGGCACCCTTGCTGTTCACCGCGCTCAACAATCAGTTCTGGGCAACCAACATGAACGCGCCGATGGCGAATCTGCCGGTGGTGATCTTCCAGTTCGCCTTAAGCCCCTACAACGACTGGCAAGTGCTGGCCTGGGGCGGCGCAATGCTCATAACCTTGACCATTCTGGTCCTCAACATACTGGCGAGAATCCTTACCAGTTGGAGCAGCCAATCGCCATGACCATGGAATTTTCGGAATCGAGAACCCCCTTGCAGCAAGCGGTCAAACCAGTCATTCCGGTGACAACATTAACGCCGCAAGCAAAGCCTGTGTCCCATACCGAGCCACAAGTGGCGACCGCCGCCCCGACCGCCGCCGCAAAACTCGCGGTGAAGTGCGAGATCAAGGATCTGCGTTTCTATTACAAGCAATATGAGGCGCTGAAAGGCATCAACCTCAAGCTGCACGATAAGCGCGTCACCGCCTTTATCGGCCCTTCGGGCTGCGGCAAGTCGACGTTGCTGCGTATCCTGAACCGAATTTACGAACTATATCCCGACCAGCGCGCCACCGGCGAAGTGCTGGTCGACGGAAGGAACATTCTCGATCCCGGCCAAGACCTTAATCTCCTGCGCGCGAAGATCGGCATGGTGTTCCAGAAGCCGACGCCGTTCCCGATGTCGATCTACGACAATGTCGCGTTCGGCATTCGGCTCTACGAGAAGACACGATCCCGCGAATTGGACGAACGCGTCGAGGAGGCGCTCACCCGTGCCGCCCTGTGGACCGAGGTCAAGGACAAACTGCGGCAAAGCGGGCTGTCGCTGTCGGGCGGCCA
>JASHUX010000210.1 GCA_030039775.1 Alphaproteobacteria bacterium
CGCGCCGCTGAACCACAGCGACCCGGTCTGGTCGAGGAAATGCTTCATCGACGCCGCCATCATGCCGTAGCGCGTCGCCGTGCCGAAAATCACCGCGTCGTAGTCCTTGAGCTCGTCGGGACCGGCCTCGGGCGCGACAAAATCGGTCTTCTGATAGCGCGCCTTCGCTTCCTCGGCGGAGAACAGCTCCTTGACGCGTTTCAGCGTCACTTCGGTGCCGGGCACGGACCGTGCGCCTTCGACCACCGCTTGGGCCAGCGTCTCGACGTGGCCGTAGGCTCCGTAATACAGCACCAGCACTTTCGCCATGTCCCCACTCCCTCATCAGGTGATTGTTATTGGCCCCGATGATTACTGGATTGCAGGGGAAATGGGAATGCGCGAGCATCAATAGAACAATCTAACAAGCGTGTCCGCCATGCGGCGGCGCAGGAGGAGGAGATCAATGCCCCGCTTCGCGACGTTCCTCGCCATTACCGTTCTATTGCTGCCGGTGGCCGGGCTTTGCGCCGCGCCGGCGCCGGTTTCCGTTCCGGGCGGCCAGGTCCAAGGCGTCGCCGACGGCACCATCGTTCACTACTGGGGCATCCCGTTCGCCGCGCCGCCGGTCGGCGATCTGCGCTGGCGCGCGCCGCAGCCGCCGAAATCCTGGACCGGAACCTTGGCTGCCGACCATTTCGGCCATAACTGCATGCAGAACCAGCGGCCAGGCGCGCCGCCTTGGCCGAAGCGCGAGCCGACGCCGTCCGAGGACTGCCTCTATCTGAACATTTGGGAGCCGGCGACTGCGACGGCCGGCGCGAAGCTGCCGGTGATGGTGTGGATCTATGGCGGCGGCTTCCAAGTCGGCTCGTCTGCAACGAGCCTGTTCGACGGCGGTCACTTCGCCGAAGACGGCATCGTGTTCGTCAGCTTCAATTATTGTCTCAACAAGTTCGGCTTTTTCGCCCATCCGGCGCTGACCAAGGAAAGCCCGGACGCGCCGCTCGGCAATTACGCGCTGCTCGATCAGATCGCGGGCCTCAAATGGGTGCGCGATAATATCGCCCAGTTCGGCGGCGATCCGACCAACGTGACGATTTTCGGCGAGAGTGCGGGCGCCATGTCGGTGCAATATCTGATGACCTCGCCGCTGGCGAGCGGCCTGTTCGAGCGGGCGATTTCCGAATCGGGCTTCGGCCGGTTCCATCTTCAGTCGTTCGCCGAAGCGGAGGCGAAGGGCAAGGCCGCGGCGGAAGGCTGGGGCGTGAAGAGCGACGACGTGGCGGCGCTGCGCGCCGTGCCGGCGGACAAAGTGTTGGGCGACACGACCATGAGCCGCAACGGCTTCTGGCCGATGATCGACGGCAAGATAATTCCCGAACAGACCATCGACGCCTTCAATGCGGGGCACATGGCGCATGTGCCGTTCGTCGTCGGCTCGAACAGCTACGAGATCGGCCTGTTTCCAATGATGGCGATGGGCATGTTGCAACGCGACGCGAAGGATTGGCCGACGGCGCAAAAACTGTTCGACGGGTTCGGCAAGAACGACCCCAAAGTGCTGGAGACACAGGTCGCGACCGACCTTATTCTCACCGAGCCGACGCGCGCCCTCGCGCGCGACGCGGTCAAGGCCGGCATGCCGACCTACGTCTATTATTTCTCCTATGTGACCCCGTCGGCCCGCGCCCCCTTTCCGGGCGCACCGCATTTCTGGGAGGTTCCCGACGTATTCGGAACCGAAATGCTGTTCGAGCCGAAGCCCGAACCGGCAACGGCGAACGTTGCCGCGGCGATGCATTCGCGCTGGGTCGATTTCGTCAAGACCGGCAAGCCCGGCGACTGGCCGGCCTTCACCGCCGACAAGGAGGAATGGCTCGACTTCACCGGCGACGGGGCCATAGCGACGCAGGATCTGTTGAAGGCGCGGCTCGATTTCGTCGGGACGCTCGCGCCGTGGGCGCCGCCGACGAATTGATCAGGGTCCGCTGAACAACGTAAGCGTTACCGGCTTGCCCGTCGAGTAATCGAGGCCGGATACGGCGGCGCCTGGTTTCGCCGCGGCGCCGAGCGCTTTCTGGAACGCCGCTTCTTGGCTTTGCGACACGATGGCGGCGGCAACCTGGTGCCGGGTCAGCGCCGCCGCCGCCGCGTCGGGCGGCAGCAATTCCGTATTCGTCCCGAGCAGGAAAATCAGGCTCGGCTCGCTGTAGCCGACGACGGCGACCGGTCGCGCCGCGATATGCGCCGCAATCGCGTTCGAGGGAAACAGCCGGTCGAGCCGCGGCGCCACAAATTGCGCCAGCGGGATATACGTCACGAGACCGCAACAAACGGCGATCAGCGGCGCGCGGGTCCAGATCAGCGCCACGCCCAACGCCGCCAACGCCGCCGCCGCCGCGACCCCGATCGGATCGAGGCCCGCGCCGAACTGAATCGGCGTCTCCGTCAGGCCTGCGATTAGGCAGAGTGCGACGACGATCCAGATCGCCGCGAACAGCAGATCGTAGCGCCGCCATTGAGGATCGGGCGCGATCAGCGCGCGGCCCGCCATCAGCGCCAAGGCCGGATACACGGGCAGCAGATATTGCGGCAGCTTGGTCGGCACGAGCTCGACCAGGATCCAGAACGGCACCGCCCACGCGATCAGGAAGCGCACCGCCGTCGCCCGGCGGTCGCGCCACCCCTGCGCGACAAGGCGGCCGAGGAAAAACGTCGCCGGCCAGAATCCCGCCATCAGGATCAACAGATGCGTCAGCGGCGGCGCGCCGTGCGCTTCCTCGCCGCCGACCAACTTGCTGAATAGATCGCGCCCGACCGATTGGCTCAAGAACGCGCCGCCGGTCGCGGTTTCGATCGCTACCAGCCACGGCCCGACGATAAGCAGCAACAGCGGCAAACCCCACCAGGCGCGCAGCCCTTTGAGCCAGCGCGCGTCGCGGTCGGCGACCGAAACCGCGATCACGGTGAGCAGCGACACCACCGGCACCACGGGCCCTTTGATCAGGATGGCGAGCGCCTGCGCGACCCAGAACAGCAACGGCCAGCGCCACGGCACCGGCTGCTGCTCGCGCGCGGCGCGATAGATCAGCGCGAGCGCACCTTGGGCCGCGATCGCCGTTGCCAACTGCACCGCGTCGGTCTTGGCGATATGCGTCTCGACAGACAATTCGAGCGTCGCCGCCAGCAAGCCGGCGCCGATCAGGGCCTCGCGGCGCCCGACCAATCCCTTGCCGAGTCCAAAGGTCAACAGCACTGCGGCGATACCGCCGATCACGGACGGCACGCGGTACGGCCAGATCGCGGTGCTTTCGGCGTTGCTGAATGCCGCGACCGACGCGGCTTGCAGCCAATAAATGCCCGCCGGCTTTTTGTTGCGCGCCTCGTTCAGAAACCGGATGCGCAGGAAATCGCCGGTCTCGAGCATCTGGCGCGTCGCTTGGGCGAAACGCGCCTCGTCGCGGTCGAGAACCGGCAGCGCGGCAACGCCGGGCAGATAAAGCGCCAGCGACAGCACACCAAGAAGGATGTAGGGGCGAATGCCCCTACACCATTGCTCGATCATGCTGCGTCGGACGCGCCGGTGGAACTACAGGCGGCCGAGCGCCCGCCGCAATTCATTGGCGCCGGGCTGACGAATCCGGCCGCGGCCGTAGACGATCGCCTCGGTCGAGACGGGGTGGCCGTAATAGGCCGCGTTCCAATCCTGATTAGGTCCGATCGCGCCACCTTGCAGCGCGATGCCGCCGAACAAGCCTTTCGAGTTCGACAGCGCGTAAATGTCCGCGCCCGCGCTCGTCACCGAGCCTTCGGCGCCGGCGCCGAGAGTCGCGACGGCGAGCCCTGCCTCGGCGCCGAGCTTGAGCTGGGCATTGGTTATCGCCAGCTGCAGCGCCCGGTCGTTCATAATAATCAGCACGACCTTCGACACCGCGACGCCGGCCTGCAGCCCGAACGAGGCCGCGCCGACATTATAAAAGGCCGGATAGCTCCAAGACCCGTTTCGGTTGTGAATCAACAGGACGCCTTGGCCGCCTTGCGCGCCGAAAATGAAGCCCGCCTTCACCAAATTGGGCACGATGAGAATCGCCCGCGAACGCCGCACCAGCGCCCTCACGTTGTCGGTGTAGTTGCCGGGGGTGTGGAAGGAATGGACGACGCCGACCGCTTCGTCGACGATCTGCTGTTGGTCCGATTGGGCGCGTGCGCCGGGCACGGCCAGCAGCCCCACGGCCAATAAGGCAAAAAGGGCAAGGGCAAAACGCCGGGTCATTTCCGTCTCCTTTGATTCGATCCGCCGGTTGATCTACCGATGCTGGTACAACACCGAATCATAAGGCACCGGTTCCCGGCGCACCATGACAGATTGCCGTTGCAACAACATTTAGCGTGGCAAGCGATTGACCGCCGCGACGCGCCAATCGTGGGCGCGCGCGTCGGTCTCGAAATGTTCGATAATGGTCAGCGACAGATTCTCGGTGGAAAACGCCAGCGCGATTTCGGGCGGCAGGCTCAAGGCCACGCCGAGCGCCGACCGGATCGTGCCGCCATGGGCAACGGCGACGATGTCGTGGCCCTTGCATTCTTCGGTCCAGCGCTCGATCGCGGTCCGGCAGCGCGCATAGACGTCGACGAAGCTTTCGCCGCCCGGCGCCCGTGTATAGGGCGCCGCGATCCACAGCCGATGCTTCGTGACCTCGCTGCGAATTTGGCCCTGCCAATCGCCGAAATTTTGCTCCATCAGCAGCGGCTCGATGACCGGCTCGGGGGCGTCGAGGCCCGCGGCGCGGATCGCGGCCGCGGTCTTGGTCGTGCGGCTCAGCGGCGTCGCCAGCCAGAACGCGTCTTTCGGCAGCATGCGCGCCAAGCCGGCGAACGCCGCCGCGTCGCTGCAATCGCAATCGACGTCGCGCTGGCCGTATAGCCGGCCCTCGGGATCGATTGCCGGCGCGTGGCGCACCCAGAACCATCGCGTCAATGTCCGTACCCCCGCCACGGTCATTCCCCCATCTGCATCAGCGCGCCGCGCCGCCTTGCTTGGCGCATGAAGATCAAGAACACGATTCCGCCCGCCGCCAACCATACAAAATCGAGGCCAACCGCCGCGAGGAAGTGGTCGACCGGAAACGTGTGCTGGAACATGACCGCGCGCATGCCCTCGAATACATGGGCCGACGGCAAACACCAGGCGACATATTGCAGCCACCACGGCAGGATCGAGACCGGGTAGTAGATCGCGCTGACCGGCGCCAGGATGAACACCGCGAACCAGGCGATGCTTTCGGCACCGAGCCCGTTGCGCAGGATCAGGCCACAGATCGCGAGCCCCATTGCCCAGCCCATGAACATCAGCAGCGAGAAGAACGCGATCAGCGGCAAGCCAAGGCTGAAAATCGAATAGTGGTAGAGCGGGATCGCGAGCAGCGCCGACGGAATCGCGCCGATCGCGACCCGCACCAGCGACATGAAAATGAGCGAGATCACCCACTCATAGGGCCGGAGCGGCGTTGCGAACAGATGACCCAGATTGCGCGACCACATCTCCTCGAGGAACGAGACCGAGACGCCGAGCTGGCCGCGGAACATCACGTCCCACAGCATCACGGCGGCTAGGAGCACGCCGCCCGCACGCGCGACCCATGACGAGTTCGTCATCAGGAAGCGGCTCATGAAGCCCCAGAGGATCATCTGGATCGCCGGCCAATACACGAGCTCGAGCGTCCGCGGCCACGAGCTGCGCAATAGATAGAGATAGCGGAGCATCATGGCCCAGACGCGCGCCGGCGCGAATCCGTCGTCGATCGGCACGCGCGGCCGCGTCGGGGCGGCGGACAGCGCGGTCATTGCGCGGCCTCGCGCGGCAAATCGCCATGCGGTCCCCGGGCGATGTCGAGAAACACTTGTTCGAGCGTGGCGCGGCCGTAGCGCGCGATCAGCTCTGAGGGACTGCCGCGATCGACGATCCGGCCTTTCTTCATCATCATCACGTCGGAACATAGCCGCTCGACTTCACTCATATTGTGCGAGGCCAACAGGATGGTGGCGTTGCCGTGATGCCGATAGGCCTCGATGTAGGATCGCACCCAATCGCCCGTGTCGGGGTCGAGCGACGCGGTCGGCTCGTCGAGCAGCAGCAGTTCCGGCTCGTTCAGCAGTGCCTTTGCCAGCGCGACCCGCGTCTTCTGGCCCGCCGACAATTTGCCGAATGGCCGGTCGAGGAACTCGCCGATCTGCAAGTCCGCCGCCAGCGACTCGATGCGTTGACTCAAACCGCGAATGCGATAGAGCCGGCCATAGACGGTGAGGTTCTGCCGCACCGTAAGGCGATGCGGCAGATCCACATAGGGCGAGGAGAAATTGACCCGGGGCAGCACGCGATGGCGATGCGTCAGCATGTTCTCGCCGAAAATCTCGATGCACCCCGCGCTCGGCAACAGCAGGCCCAGGAGCATCGACAGCGTCGTGGTCTTGCCGGCGCCGTTGCCGCCCAGAAGCGCCGCGGTCACGCCGCGCGCCAGGGAAAAATCGAGCGAATCGACCGCGACAATGTCGCCGAATCGTTTGGTGAGATGGGAGACGCTGACAACCGGCTCGGGCACGCGCTGCATCATTGCTTAAACGACGAGCCAAAAAAAGAGGCCGGAACCAGGTTCCGGCCTCGATGCCCGCGACGGAGGGTCGGGGCAGGGGGGTGCTAGAACGGCCGCGTCCAATAGGCGGCGATTTGCGTCACCAGCGATTGCGGCAGCGGCACATAGTCGAGCGATTCGGCGTCGGCCTGCCCGCTGCGCATCGCCCAAGCGAAGAAATCAAGCGTCGCCTTTTGCCGCGCCGGATCCTTCGGTTCTTTGTACATCAGGATGAACACCGTGGCCGCGATCGGATAAGCGTCCGCGCCAGGCGCATTGGTCATAATAAGATAGAAATCTTTTGAGTGGACCCAGTCGGCGGTCGCCGCCGCTTCCTGGAACGAATGCGCGTCGGGCTTCACGAACTTGCCGGCGGAATTCTGCACGATCGCGTACGTCATGTGGTTCTGCAGAACATAGGCGTATTCGACGTAGCCGATAGCGCCCTTGATCTGTTTGGTGTAGGCGGCGACGCCCTCGTTGCCCTTGCCGCCAATACCGGTCGGCCATGAGACGGCTGTATCGGCGCCGACCTTGGTCTTCCACTCGGGGCTGATTTTGGACAGAAAACTCGCGAAGTTGAACGTCGTGCCCGATCCGTCGGAGCGATGCACCACCGAAATTTTCATGCTCGGCAGCTTGAGGTCGGGATTGAGCGATTGGATCGCGGGATCGTTCCAGCTTCTGATTTTGCCCAGATAGATGTCGGCGATAACCGGCCCGGAGAGCCTGATCTGCCCAGGTGCCACGCCGTCGAGATTGATCACGGGCACGATGCCGCCGATCACCAGCGGGAATTGACCGAGACCGAGCTTTGCCAGCGTTGCCGGATCGAGCGGCTTGTCGGTGGCGCCGAAATCGACGGTCGCCGCCTTGATTTGCG
>JASHUX010000211.1 GCA_030039775.1 Alphaproteobacteria bacterium
GCCGACAAAGCCGAGATCGAGCACTTTTTCGATGTTGCTGTCGGGGTCCTTGTGCTTGCGCTTCAATTGGCGGGCGCGGATCAGGCTCGCGTCCTTGCCGGAAAGACCGATGGCGCGGCCGCCCGCGCCGTTGATCGCCGACGCGATTTCCTTGTTGATCGAGCCTGACAGCACCATTTCGACGATCTCGACCGTCGCCCGGTCGGTGACGCGCAAGCCGTCGACGAACGAGGATTTGATCTTGAGCCGCTCCAGCATCGCGCCGATTTGCGGTCCGCCGCCATGCACCACGATCGGGTTCAAGCCGACCTGCTTCAGCAGCACGACGTCGGCGGCGAACAATTTGCCGAGATGTTCCTCGCCCATCGCATGGCCGCCGTATTTCACCACGACGGTCTTGCCGGCGTAGCGTTTCAAATAGGGGAGGGCGGCCGCGAGGGTCGCGGCCTTGCTGTGCGGGTCGATCGCGGCGGACTTGTCGTCGCTCATGGCCGGCGCAATCTAGCCTGCGTTGCGGGGCGCCGCCAGTTCGGCGAGCGCGCCGCGCAGTTCGGCGATGCCGGTGCCGGCGCGCGCGCTGGTGAGATAGACGGCGGGATACGCGGCCGGATGCCGCGCCAGGTCGGCCGCGGTCGCGGCGGCCATGCGGGCCAAGGCGTTGCCCTCGACCTCGTCGCACTTAGTCAGCACCGCCGCATAGGACAAGGCCGCTTCGTCGAGGAGGGCCAAGGCGCGGCGGTCCGCGGGCTTGATGCCGTGGCGCGCGTCGATGAGCAGCAGCACGCGGCGCAAGCCGGCGCGGCCCTTGAGGTAATGCTCGATCAGCTTGGTCCAGTTCGCGACCAGCCGTTTCTGCGCGGCGGCGTAGCCGTAGCCGGGCAGATCGACGAACATCAGCCGGCCGCCGAGATCGAAAAAATTGATCTGCTGGGTGCGCCCCGGCGTGTTGGAGACGCGCGCCAGCGCACGGCGTCCGGTTAGCGCGTTGAGCAGACTCGATTTGCCCACATTGGAGCGGCCGGCCAGCGCCAGCTCCGACAATCCCGGCGGGGGCAAGGCGTCTTCCCGCGCGGCCCCGGCGCGGAAATCGCACGCGCCCGCGAACAGCTTGCGCCCCGCCTCGATCTGTTCCCCAGTCGGAGAAAGCTCAGAGGGATAAACGGCAGCAACGCTCGTTTGGGATGTCATCATTTATCGTCGTCCCCGCGAAAGCGGGAATCCAGGATGAGCGAGGTGCATTGGCCCTAGGCCCCCTGCTTCCGCAGGGCGACGATAAAGAATTTCACCGGCTAAGGATAATGTCAGGCTTTGACCGGGGTCTTCTTGACCTGGACTTGACGCAAGATCAGCCATTGTTGCGCGATCGACAGGGTGTTGTTCCAGGCCCAATAAATCACCAGCCCGGCCGGGAAGTGCGCGAGCATGAAAGTAAATACCACCGGCAGCGCCAGCATCATCCTGGCTTGAGTCGGGTCCGGCGAGGTCGGCGTCATCTTCTGTTGCAGGAACATGGTGACGCCCATGATCAACGGCCACAAACCGATCGACAGGAAACCGATGATCGGCAGATCGGCCGGCGGCGCCCACGGCAACAGGCCGAACAGGTTCAAGAGGCTGGTCGGATCGGGCACCGACAGATCGTGGATCCAGCCATAGAACGGCGCCTGCCGCATCTCGATGGTCACCGACAATACCTTGTAGAGCGAGAAGAACACCGGAATCTGAATCACGATCGGCAAACAGCCGGACGCCGGGTTGGCGCCGCTGTTCTTGTAAAGCGCCATCATTTCCTGGTTGAGGCGCGCTTTGTCGTTACCAAATCGCTCCTTGAGCTTGGCCATTTCCGGCTGCAACAGTTTCATCTTGCTCATCGAGCGATAGGACCGGTTGGCCAGCGGGAAGAACACGATCTTCACGCCCAACGTAAATAGCAGGATGGCCAAGCCAAAATTCCCGATGTGGCGATAGAAGAAATCCAGGATCAGGAAGATCGGCTTGGTCAGAAAATAGAACCAGCCGAAATCGATGGCGCGATCGAAGCGCGGTATGTGCAGATGCGTTTCGTAATCGTCGAGCAGGCGCACTTCCTTGGCGCCGGCGAATAACCGGTCCGTCGTCGAAACCGACGCGCCCGGCGCGATCACGTTCGCGGCGCCGGTATAGTCGACTTGGTAGAGGTCGCCTTGCGGCCGCGGCACCTTGGTGAAACGCGTGTCGACCGGCTCGCGCTGGGCCGGAATCAGGGATGCCAGCCAGTACTCGTCGGTCAGGCCGAACCAGCCGCCGGTGGTCTTGAAATTATTGGGCTTGTCGAGATCGGCGTAGCTCAACTCATGCAGCGTGCCGTCCAGCACGCCGATCGGGCCGACGTGAAGCAAGCGGTTGGACTGCACCGGCGTCTTGCCACCGCGCGAGATCAGCCCATAGGGATAGAGAGTCACCGGTTTGGCGCCGTGATTCTCGACCGATTGCGTGATCGTGAACATGTAATCCGAATCGACCGCGATCTTGCGCACGAACCGCAAGCCCTCGCCGTTGTCCCAGGTCAGGGTCGCGGGATGCTCGACGCCCAGCATGGTGTCGCCAGTCTGCCATTGTGTTGCCGAGTCGGGTGTTTTGACGCCGGCATCGGAGCTGGCGACCCAGCCGAATTCGGCGAAGTAAGGCGCCTCGGTGCCGTCGGGCGACAGCAACTGTACCAACGGCGAACTCGGCGCCTGCGTCTCGCGGTAGTTGGTCAGCGTCAGATCGTCGAGCCGCGCGCCGACGAGGTCGATCGAGCCCTCGAGCCGCGGCGTCGAGATCTTGAGACGCGGCGATTTGCCGAGTGCGGCGCCGCGGGTGGCGGGTACCGGCGCGGGCACGCTCGGCGCCTTCGGCGCCGATTGTTGCGACGAGGCGGCGGTCTGAGCCGGCTGAGGCGGCGTCTTCGGCTTCGATGACGGCCACAAATATTGGAAGCCGATCAGGATGACGATCGAGACCACGACCGCGATAATCAGGTTGCGTTGATTTTCCATCGCCGGCGTCTAGTGCGAATGGGCCGGCGGGACCGGGTCGTAACCGCCTTCATGCCACGGATGGCAGCGCAGAATCCGTGCTAGCGCCAGCCTGACGCCGCGCCATGGGCCGTGTCGTCCGATCGCTTCCGTCGCGTAATGCGAGCAGGACGGCTCGAACCGGCAATTGTTGCCGAGCGCCGGGGCCAAGCCGAGCTGGTACATCCGGATCGCGCCGCGCAACAAATATCCGACGAGACGGCTGAACATCGAAATTTTTCCTAGCGCCACAGGCCGAGGCGCTTCAACCCGGTTTCCAAATCGCCGACCAGCTCGGCATAGGGACGCCTGACGGTCTCGACGCGCGCAATCAATACGTAATCATGTCCCGCTGCCGCGTGAAGGGGCATCGTCGCCGCAACCGCCGCTTTGAGCCGCCGGCGCGCCCGGTTGCGCTCGACCGCGATGCCAACCTTGCGGCTCGCGGTAAAGCCGACGCGGCTTTCGGCGGCGGTCGCGTTCGCGCAGGGTACGGCCTGGAGGATCAAGCCCGGCGTCACGCATTTCCGGCGGGAATCGGCGACCCGGAGAAACTCCGCGCGCCGGGTGAGGCGCGCCATCGCGACCATATGCTAGGCCGACAAGCGTTTGCGGCCCTTGGCCCGGCGCCGCGACAGCACGATGCGGCCGCCGCTGCTGGCCATGCGCTGCATGAAGCCATGGCGCCGCTTGCGGACGAGCTTGCTCGGCTGATAGGTGCGCTTCACGGTCGGGTACTCCAAACGTCGGGCTGTCAGACGGAAGGCGCTTTTTAGGGGAAGGCGCCCATCAAGTCAACGCAAGGCGGTCTTACCAGCGGGCGCCCGGTCCCCGATACCAAGGCGGCGGACCCCACTCCGCATGCCAGAAATAATAACGCACCGGGGTCAGCGACCAGATGAACGCGACGATCCAGCCTAAGCCCGACCAGCCCAGGAGGAAGTTCAGCAGAAAAATGCCGATACGGCTGTGATGGCCGCGCACGAAGGCGATGATCGACGGCAGGAAATAAAGCAGGAAGCCGATCAGGCCGAAGCCCGGATGGTGCCACGGATAGGAATAGCCGTAATCGTAGTACATCGCGCCCTCCTTGGGTGGGCGGCAGCAGGGTCGCGCAAATCGACGCCCAAGGCAATACGGGCCGGTTCAGTGCAATAGATGCGGCCACAGGCCGGTGATGCCGACGATGATAAGATAGATCGCGACGATGAAATTCAGAATCCGCGGCACGATCAGGATAAGAATGCCGGCGATCAGCGCGATCAGCGGCTGGATGGTCAGCATATTGAGCGTGAAGTGCATCGAAGGCTCCCAGGTGGCGTCATTGGGATAACACCGAGGAGGGGAATTCGCTCCGCGCGACTACGCCGCCTTGGGCGTGCGGATGTGCTCCGGCCGGAAACCCATGCCGACGACCCGCGCCGGAAAGCGCCGCAGGAACGGCAGCCAGTTGAACAGGTGCAGCACCCAAGGCGCCTTCACGGTTCGATCGCCGCCGAACAGCACCGGGCTGAGCACGCGGTTCTGAACCAGCACCTGCACGCCCTGCATCATCCGCACCGGCCATTCGCGGCGCCGTTGCACCGCCGCCAAATCGTCGAGACGTAGGCTCTTGTTCTTGAGCGGCGCCGCCAGGATGTTCGCCGCGGCGACGGCGTCCTGCACCGCGAGGTTCACGCCGACCCCGCCGATCGGCGACATCGCATGCGCGGCGTCGCCGATACATAACAGGCCCGGCCGGTACCACCGCGGCAGGCGGTCCACCGCGACGGTCAGCAGCTTCACCTGGTCCCAATCGGTGATTTGGCCGATGCGATCGTGCAGAAAGGGCGCTATGGCGGCGATGTCGACATAAAACGCTGGAAGGCCGCGCGCGCGGACCTTGTCATAGGAGTCCTTGGGAATGACGAAGGCGCATTGCCAATAGTCGCCGCGGTCGATCGTCACGAGCACGCGGCCGCGGTCGATATTGCCGAGCGCGGCTTGCGGATCGTCGGCACGCCGCGTGACCCGGAACCACAGCACGTCGATCGGCGCGCCGATATTCATCGGCACGAATCCGGCGCGTTCGCGGATGGTCGAATGGCGGCCGTCGGCACCGACGACCAGATTGGCCCGGATGTCGAGCGGACCGCTCGGCCCGGTCGCGCGCAAACCGACCACTAGCCCCCCTTCCTCGATCAGATCGGTCGCGTCGGTGCCCATGCGCAAATCGAAGGTGGGAAAGCGTTTGGCCGACTCGGCCAGAAAGTCCAGAAAATCCCACTGCGGCATGAAGGCGACGTATTTGCACGCGGTCGGCAGATGCGCGAAATCCCCAATCGCAAACAATTTGCCGCCGATTTGTCCCGCGATCGTCCGCATTGCCTGATGCGGGCATTTCAGAAAATCGTCGAGCAGGCTCAGCTCGTGCATGAGCTGCAGCGTCGACGGGTGAATAGTATCGCCGCGGAAATCGCGAAAGAAATCGCCGTGCTTTTCCAGCACCACGACTTCGACCCCGGCACGCGCCAACAGATAGCCGAGCATCACGCCCGC
>JASHUX010000212.1 GCA_030039775.1 Alphaproteobacteria bacterium
TTCATCGCCAATGTGCCGTTCTACGGCTTCGCGACGCTGTGCATCGACCATCCGGTCGTGCAGACGCTGATCCCGAAACTATCGGAGCGCCGCGTCGTCACCTACGGCATGTCGCCTCAGGCCGACATTCGCGCCGTCAATGTCGAGCTCGGACGCGACGGCGCGCGTTACGATGTGGTGATTGGCGCGCGCGGCAAAGGCTCGAGCCGCACCGTGACCGGTGTCCGGTTGCCGATGTTCGGTGAGCACAATGTTCAGAATTCGTTGGCCGCTATCGCGATCGCCGAGGAATTGCATTTAGGGGATGCGGTGATCCTGAAGGCGCTGGCCGGGTTCGGCGGCGTCAAGCGGCGTTTCACCAAGACCGGCGAATCCGGCGGTGTCACCGTGATCGACGATTACGGCCATCACCCGGTCGAGATCGCCGCCGTGCTGAAGGCAGCCCGTGGGGCGACAGCCGGCCGCGTTATCGCCATCGTCCAACCACACCGCTACACGCGCGTCCAGAATCTCTTTGAGCAATTCTGCACCTGCTTCAACGACGCCGATACGGTGCTGGTCGCCGATATCTATCCCGCCGGCGAAGCGCCGATCGAGGGCATCAACCGCGAGGCTTTGGTCGCGGGCTTGCGGGCGCACGGTCATCGCGATGCCCGTACTGTCGACGCGCCGCAAGAACTGGTCGACACCATTGCCGACACGGCAGCGCCGGGCGACTTGGTCGTGTGCCTTGGCGCCGGCTCCATCACCAATTGGGCGCAGGCTCTTCCGGCCGAGCTCGACGCCATGGCCAAGTCACGGCGTGAAGCCTCGGGATCGGCGGCATGATGGCGGCGCGCAAAGAGAGCCAGGGCCTCCTTGATCGGCTGCCGCCGGTACGCGGCCGAATCGTTGAAAACGCGCCGCTCGCGGCGCTGACCTGGTTCCGCGTCGGCGGTCCGGCCGAAGTGTTGTTCCGTCCTGCCGATGTTCACGATCTTGCCGCGTTTATTGCGGCCAAACCGGCCGACGTCCCGGTGACCGTGATCGGCGTCGCCTCCAATCTGTTGATTCGCGATGGCGGCATTTCGGGTGTCGTGGTCCGGCTCGGCCGCGGCTTCGTCGAGATCACGGTCGACGGCACCGAGATCGTGTCAGGTGCCGGCGCGCTTGATCTGAATGTCGCCCTGACCGCACGCAAGGACGGTATCGGCGGACTCGAGTTCCTCTCCGGTATTCCCGGCACGATCGGCGGTGGCCTGCGCATGAATGCCGGCGCCTACGGCAGCGAGTTCAAAGACGTGCTCGTCGAGGCCCAGGCGATCGACCCGGCGGGGGCCATGCGCATGCTCACCCCAGCGGAGCTTGGTCTGTCCTATCGCCACTGCGATCTGCCGGAAAATTGGATTTTTGTCGCTGCGCGCTTCCGTGGCCGGCCCGGCGACACGGAAACCATCGCGAAGCGCATGGCAGAGATTCAGGCCGCGCGCGAGGCGTCGCAGCCGATCCGAGCCCGCACCGGCGGCTCGACTTTCGCAAATCCGCCCGGCCACAAGGCATGGGGGCTGATCGACCAGGCCGGTTGCCGCGGCTTGCGACGCGGCGGCGCCCAGGTCTCGGACAAGCATGCCAATTTCCTGATCAATGCCGGCAATGCCACCGCCGCCGATCTGGAAGGGCTCGGCGAGGAGGTACGCCGCCGCGTCCACGCTCGGTTCGGTGTCACGCTTGAATGGGAAATCCGCCGCGTTGGGCGCCCGCTTACGACGTTCGAAGGTGTCAAATGAGCCGGATTGCGGTCCTCAAGGGCGGCTGGTCGGTCGAGCGCGAGGTCTCGCTGGTCAGCGGCCGCGAATGTGCCAAGGCGCTGCGCACCCTCGGTCACGACGTCGTCGAGGTTGACGTGACCCGCGATTTGGCCGCCCTGGCGGCGGCTCTCGACCCGCGTCCCGACGTCGTGTTCAACGCGCTTCATGGCAAAGGCGGTGAGGACGGTACCATCCAGGGCGTGCTGGAGTTCCTCCGTATTCCCTACACGCATTCCGGCGTCGTCGCATCGGCCATCGCGATGCACAAACCGTCAGCCAAGGCGGTATTCGCCGCCGCTGGTCTGCCGCTGGCGGCAAGCAAAGTGGTAACACGCGCCGACCTCGCGAGCGGCGACCTGATGCCGCGCCCGTTCGTGGTGAAGCCGGTCGACGAGGGATCGAGCGTTGGTGTGCGCATCGTTCGCCAAGGCGACAATCGCTGGGCCGAGGAAGCACGGAACTGGAAATTCGGCGAAGCCGCGATGGTCGAGGCTTATGTGCCGGGGCGCGAGATCACCGTCGCGGTGATGGGCGAGCGTGCGTTGGGCGCGCTGGAGATTCGCCCGGTCAATCGGGAGATGTACGACTACGATTCCAAATATGCGCCGGGCGGCAGCGACCACTTGATGCCGGCGCCAATTCATCCGACCGCCTACGACGCAGCGCTGAAAATTGGCCTTTCGGCGCATCGTGCTTTGTGCTGCCGCGGCGTGAGCCGATCCGACTTGCGCTACGACGACACGGGCGGCGAGCCGGGGCGCATGGTACTGCTCGAGCTGAATACGCAGCCGGGCATGACGCCGACCTCATTAGTGCCGGACATCGCGCGTCACGTCGGCATCGATTTCCTGTCGCTGGTCGGCTGGATGGTGGAGCACGCGTCATGCGACACGTGATCCGACGCCTCACCTTTCTCCTCATTTTGCTCGTGGTTGCCGCAGCCGGCGGTACGGTCATGCGTCACGGTGCCGTGACGAGCTGGGGCGGCTTGGAAGAGCGCCTGGTGGCACTCAGTGCCGATGTCGGCTTCCGCGTCCGCGCCGTCGAGGTGGAAGGGCGGGACCGCGCCAGCGCTCAAGCGATCCTTGCCGCTATCGGGGTCGCGCGCGGCACGCCGATCCTCGCTGTGAATCCCGCCACAGCAAAGGCGCGGCTCGAGCAAGTGCCGTGGATTAAGACCGCCTCGATTTATCGCCGCTTGCCCGACACGCTAATTATCGCCCTGACCGAACAACAGCCCTTAGCCTTTTGGCAGCGCGGCAATACGCTGACGATGATCGATCGTGACGGCAAACCGATCGGAGAGCCAAATCTCCGCGCCTATGCACGGTTGCCGGTCTTAGTCGGTGACGACGCGCCGGCCAATGCCGTGTCGGTCATCAAGATGCTGGACACCGAGCCCCAGCTTACTGAACAGGTCGCCGCCGCCGTCCGCAGCGGCGGGCGACGCTGGAACATTGAGTTCAAGAACGGCGTAGCGGTGGCGTTACCCGAGGAAAACGCCATCGACGCCTGGCATCGGTTCGCCGCCATCGAAAAGAATCACCGCGTCCTGGAGCGCCGCGTTCTCCTTGTCGATCTGCGCTTGCCCGATCGCGTCTATTTGCGGCTGCCGCCCGAACTGACGCCGAAACCGCAAAAGCCCAAAGTCGGCAAGGGAGACCCGGTATGATGCACCGGTCCCTGGTCGGCATCGTCGATATCGGCACCAGCAAAGTCTGTTGCTTCATCGCGCGTCCCGACGGCGAGCAACCGAAGATCGTCGGCATCGGCCATCAACTGTCGCGTGGCGTCAGGAACGGCGTGATCGTCGATCTCGAGGCCGCGTCACAGTCGGTCATCACGGCGATCCATTCCGCCGAGGAAATGGCGGGCGAGCTGTTGCAGAGCGTCGTCGTCAATCTTTCCGGCGGCTTTCACGCCTCACGAATCGTGCAAAGTGAGATCAACCTCAACGGCCGCGAGGTCGGGGACAGCGATCTTAAGCGCGTACTCAATCTCGGCCATCACATGAAGGAAGCACCGGGACGCGAAGTAATCCACGCCATCCCGGTCGGGTTTTCGATTGACGGCAGCCGCGGCATCCGCGATCCGCGCGGCATGTCGGGCGTCAAGCTCGCCGTGAACATGCATG
>JASHUX010000213.1 GCA_030039775.1 Alphaproteobacteria bacterium
CGGATCATGGGCGGCGCGCGCGACCTCGTTCCAGAACTGCCGCCGGCGCAGACCGGCGCCGGCGGCGACATGCTCGCTGCGTTCCGCGACGTGCGCTTTTCCTACGGCTCCCTGAACGTGCTGCGCGGTATCGATCTCGCGATCGAACGCGGACAACTCCTTAGCATCGTCGGCCCCAACGGTGCCGGCAAATCGACGTTGATCGAAGTGCTGACCGATGGGCGCCGCGCGATCTCGGGTGAGATCGCGTTCGATCTCGACAGCGGCGGCGATCATCGCCGCCGGCCGCCGCACATCATCGTTCGCCATGGGCTGGTGCGCAAATTCCAGATCCCAGCCCTGTTTCGCAGTCTCGCAGTCGCGGAGCATTTGTTGATTGCACGGCATCGCGGTCGTTGGCCCTCGTGGTGGCGCCGCACCGCCGTCATCGGCGTGCCGCCGGCAGTGCTGGATATCTGCGTCGCAACCGGTCTCGAGGCGAATGTCGATGCAACCGGCGCGGCGCTTGCGCACGGGCTGAAACAAGGGCTGGAGATCGCGATGGCGGTGGCTGCGCGTCCAACGCTGCTGCTGCTGGACGAACCGACCGCGGGATTGACAGCCACCGAGCGAGGCGTCGTCGGCGCAATCCTGAGGCGCCTCATCGCCGAAGGTATTACGATCGTCTTGATCGAGCACGATTTCGAATTTGTCGGCGAGGTCTCCGACCGCGTCGCGGTACTCCATGACGGGCGCGTCGTCGAGAACGGCACATTCGCGCAGGTCAGCGCGTCGGCCGTGGTACGCGACGCCTACCTGGGCGCGGCGGAGACGACCGCGTCATGAGGCTCGCGGTCTCACGCTTGCGCGCCGGTTATGGCTCCGCGACCGTGATCCGCGATATGAGCCTATCGCTTGCCGACGGCGAGGCGCTGGCGGTGCTTGGCCGCAACGGCATGGGCAAGAGCACGTTCCTCAAGGCGATCCTCGGCTATGTCGCGCGCAGTGGCAGGGTGTCGTTCGACGACGACGACGCGACCGACTGGCCGACCGCGCGAATCGTCCGACGGGGCATCGGTTACGGACCTCAGGAAGAAGCCATCTTCGGCGAACTGTCGGTCGGCGAGAATCTTGCCGCCAATGTCCGGCAGCGCCCATCGCCCCAACGCATGAGCGACGTCATCGGTTACTTCCCGGTGCTCGGCCAGCGATTGCGTCAACGCGCCGGCACGCTGTCGGGCGGCGAGCAGAAGATGCTGGTCCTGGCGCGCGTGCTGCTCGCCGAGCCGAAACTCATCATCCTCGATGAGATCAGCGCCGGGCTTCAGCCGGCGGTGTTTGAGCGCGTGCGGCAGGCGCTGGCGGCGGAACGAGCCCGGCGCGGCACCACGATCCTGATGGTGGAGCAGAATCTCGATCTTGCCTTGGCGCTGGCCGACCGCGTCGCGGTGATGAAGTTGGGGCAGATGCTGTTCGAGGCGCGCGCGAACGCCGACGGACTGCGCCGGGAGCTCGAGGTGCAATTGGCCCCGTAAGGGTCAATTGGTCTGACCATTATGACAATTATGCTGGACGACGAGGTCGTCGCGCCCTATGAGTGTCAGAAACAAACGGGAGGGATCATGACCGTACGGGTAGCGGCACTCTTGTTTGGGACCGTCCTCGCGGCGGCGACCGGCGCAGTCGCCGCGCAAGCGGATGAGGCGCCCTACAAAGTCGGCTGGGTCACCAGTCTTAGCGGCCCTTCGTCCGGCACGGCCGGCACGGCCAACCTCGCGATTCAAGTCGCGGTCGAGCGGGCCAATGCCACAAATGCGGCCGGCCGCAAGATCGTCTTGGTGACGGCTGACGACGCGTCCGACCCGAAGATCTCGGCGCAGGTGTGCGCCCGTCTTGTCCTCGAGGAGAAGGTCCAGGCGATCATCGGCGCGCAACCGACGCCGTCACGCCTCGCCTGCAATCAAGCGGCCGTGAAGGCCGAGTTGCCTTATATCGCCGCCTCCGGCAGCGCCGGCGACATTTGTCTTCCTAACATGTTCTATGTCGGCCAGGTGCCGAACCAATTCGTGTTGCCGCTCGCCGACTATCTACTCAAGCAGAATTTGAAGCGGATATATCTCTTCGGCGCCGATTATTCAGCGCCGCGTGCCGCACTCGCGTTGGCGAAAACGGAAATCGAGGCACATGGCGGCATGGTGGTTGGGCTGAGCTTCGGCCCGCAGGACACGTCGGACTTCTCCGCCGATCTTGGCAAGATTGCCGCGGCCAAGCCCGATGCGGTGTTGCAAAGCCTAACCGGCGCCGGCATCGTCACCTTCCACCGTCAGTTCGCCAACGATCCTCGCGTCAAGGGCATCGCGCTTGGCGACAATTTCTTGCTGGAATCGATGGTGCGGGCGCTCGGCAAGGACGCTGACGGCGTCTATGTCGCTTCGTCCTATTACGCCGCTCTCGACACGCCGGCCAACCACGAATACACCGCTGCCATGAAAACGAAATTCGGGGACACGGTCACGCCGGATTATTGGGCGGTATACGCAACCAATGCGCTCGGCTTGCTGGCACAAGCGGTGAAGCGAGCTGGCTCCGATCCCAAGGCAGTGACAGGGGCATTGGCGCACGGCCATTACGAGGGCGTGGCCGGGCCGATTTCGATCGTCCACAACTATGCCGCGGAAGCGACCTATATCGGGCGGGCCAAGGCGGACGGAACCATCGTCGTGTTGGAACACACGCCCGACGTCCAGCCGCTTTTATCTTGCCGCCGCTGAAAACGCTAGGCGGCTTCGATATGAAGCGGCAGGTGCCGTAGCCCGTATGGATGCCAAAATTCCCGCGCGACCGGTCCCGCTAAGGTGAATGACCGAGTACGCGCCAGAAGTTCCTCGAGCGCGACGCGGATCTCCTGTCGCGCAAGTGGCGCCCCGACGCAAGAGTGGATGCCGACGCCGAAGGCAAGATGCGGATTGGGGCTGCGGTCGATCAGGCAACGATCGGCGTCGGCAAATGCGGCGCTGTCGCGATTTGCCGCTGCATAATAGAGCATCGCCCGGTCGCCCGTTTGGAGCGATCGGCCTTCAATTGCTGTGTCCCGCGCCACGGTGCGCGGCATCGCGATGACCGGCGTTTCGAACCGCAACATTTCCTCGATCGCAGGCCGCAATTTTGCGGGCTCGGCGCGAAGGCGCGCCTGGTCGTCGGGGTTTCGCGCCAGATAGTGAAGACAGATCGATAAGGCGCTCGTGGTTGAATCGTGACCCGCGGCCAGCAGCAAGCGGACCACGCCCGCGACCAATTCGGGCCCATTCTCAAATTCGCGTGTCCCGTTCAGCAGTGCCGCGATCAGGTCAGTGACCGGATAGGAACTGGTCTCAATACGCGCCGCGACGGCCCGGCGGCTGTAGTCCCACAGTGCGTCGTTCGCCGTGACGAACTTGGCCCGGTCGGACGGATCGTCGGAACGGTCGAAATAAGCCAGCTCGCAGCATTCTTTAACGGTCTCCTAATCCTCCGCCGGCTGGCCGAGGAAGGACAGCAGCACCTGCGGCGGCAACGGCCGCGCCAGGTCGTGCGCCGCGTCGCCGCTCGACGCGGCAATCAGTGGCTTGATTAGTGTGACGGCAAGTTGGCGCGAAACCCGTTCAAACGCCTCAATCCGTCGCGGCAGAAAAAATGGATTGAGCAGTTTGCGCCATTGCGTGTGTTCGGGAGGATCCGATTCGAGCGGCGGACGCCGATCTTTGAAGCGTGTGCGTTTGCCGTTGGCGAAACCGGCCGTGTCGCGGGCGGCGGCGGTCACGTCGGTGTAGCGCGTCAGCGCCCAGAAATGCGTGGCGCCGTTGCGGACGTGCGCAACCGGACACAGCGCGCGCAACGCCGCGTGCTTCGCCGCGACATCCTCGTCTTTCAGCGGATCGAAATCCTCGTCGAGGTCGGGCTTCCCGGACTGCAGCGTATCGGCCATGAGTTTCTCCCGTGAGGGTCAGCCTTAGCATAGTTTTGGCCTGACCATTATAACATTTGCGGTGGACGGTTGCGGTATCGGTGCGTATGCTTCGCCCCATGTCGGCAATTTCTCGGGTGAGCGGGACGGGTCGGGTGACGCTCGGCGCGGTAAAAATCGCCAAGGGTCCGGAGACGCTTGCCGGGGTCTTGCGCGACGACATCTTGTCGGGCGCAATCGAGCCCGGCGCGTCGCTGGCGCCGGAGCGGGCGTTGGTCGAGCAGACCGGCCTCAGCCGCGCCACGGTGCGCGAGGCGCTGCGCATTCTCGAAACCGAAGGGCTTGTCATCAGCCGCCCCGGGCGCAATGGCGGCGCACGGGTGCAGCCGGTCAACGACAACGGCGTCGCCAAAGCGGTCCAATTTCTTATTCGCGGCCGCCGCCTCGACAACGCGACGCTGCGCGAGACCCGCGAAGTTCTGGAAGGCGCCACGGCACGGCTGGCGGCGGAGCGCCGCACGGCTGCTGATTTGGCCGAAATCGCGGCGATTTCGGCGCGGCTCGAGGCTGCCATCGACGATCTGCCGCGCCTCGCCGAGGAGAACGCGCGCTGGCACATAGCGGTGGCGCAAGCGGGGCACAATCCGCTACTGACGGCATTCATGAAATCGATCGCGGCGGCAATCTCGCACCCGAGCGGAGATGCCCATCCGGAATTGCCGCGCGAAGGCCGCGCGGCTCTCATCAAGGCGCATCGCCGCGTGGTCGAAGCGATCCAGGCACGCGATGCCGACGCGGCCGAACGGCGCATGCTGCGTCACCTGCGCGCCTATGAACCGCGGACGCGCGGCAAATGAAAATCCGCCGTTCGACGCTTCTGGTGCCGGCCAATGTCGAGCGCATGGTCGCGAAATCCCGCGACCTTGCCGCCGACGTGGTGATGCTCGATCTCGAAGACGCCGTGCCGGCGACAGACAGCGACAAGGAGAAGGCGCGCCGCGCGATGAGCGATGCGGTCGCGGCCGGCGGTTTCCGCGCCCGTGAAATTGCCGTGCGAATCAACGGGCCGCGCACCAAATGGTTCGAGCCCGACATCGCCGCGATCGCCGCAGCTAAGGTCGCGACGGTGTCGCTCCCCCATACGTATGGCGCCGACGATGTCGCACGGGCCGAGACCGCAATCGGCGTCGCGTTCGCGACGCCGCCAGAGGTCCTGCTTGCGGTCGAAACGCCGGCAACGTTGCTAGAGCTGACCGAGATCGCGCGGCGTGTACGTCATGTATCGGCGCTCTACGTCGCGCCGATCGACTTCACGCTGGCACTGGGTTCGACGGCGTTGCTGTTCGGCGCCGGCGCGATGACGGACCAGGGCCAGCTCGACTACCTGCGTCATCACTTGCTGACCGCGGCGCGCGCGCGTGGCTGGAACGCGGTCGATGCGCCCATCGTCGCCGATCCGCGGGATCTCGCCGCCGTACACACCGCCATGGCAGCGTCGCGTGCCGCCGGTTTCGACGGCGCGAGCGCGCTCTATCCCGATCACGTTGCCGTGGCCAACGCGGTGTTTGCGCCGTCGGCGCGAGAACTGGCATGGGCGGCCGATGTCATTGCGCGTTTCGAGGGGCTGCGCGACGGCCGCACCGCGGATACGAGCGGTGGCAAGTTGGTGATGGTGCAACATTACGAATTCGCCAAGAGCCTGGTGGCTCTGGCGGAACAGATCGGCGCGGCATGAGCGAGAACGGCGCCGGCCCGCTCGCGGGCCTTCTGGTCGTGGACATGGCCAGCATGATGGCGGCGCCGGGCGTCGCGATGATGCTGGCCGATTTCGGCGCCACCGTCCTGAAGGTGGAACGGCCCGACGGCGGCGACGTATCGCGCTCGGCGCCGATGCGCGCCGGCAGCACCTCGGTGTGGTGGCGCCTCCTTGGGCGCAACAAGGAGGCCGTCACCCTCAATCTCAAGGACAAGCGCGCGCAGGAAATTTTGCGCCGCATCCTGAGCGACGCCGACGTTCTGATCGAGAACAACCGGCCGGGCAAGCTTGAGGCGATGGGCTTGGCACCGGCGGCGCTCCATGCCGACAATCCCGGCCTGATCATCCTGCGCGTCACCGGCTGGGGCCAAACCGGCCCCTACGCCGATCGCGCAACCTTCGGTACCCAGATTGAGGCGATGAGCGGCTTCGCGTACGCCAACGGGCATCCCGACGGACCGCCGACCTTGCCGTCGTTCGCGCTGGCGGACGGCTGCACCGGGTATCTCGGCGCCTTCGCGGTGATGGCAGCACTGTGGGCACGCGAACACGATCCCGAGCATCGCGGCCAGGTCATCGACCTTTCGATCTTCGAAGCGCTGTTCGGCATGCTCGGCCCGCAAGCGTCGGCTTTCGACAAGCTCGATCTGGTTTACGAGCGTCAGGGCAGCCGCGCGCCTCTATCGGCGCCGCGCAACGTTTATCGCGCCCGTGACGGGCGCTATGTCGCGGTCTCGACGTCGGGCGGCGCGCACATCGCGCATCGCACCTTCGCCGCGATGGGCCGCGGCGATTTGATCGCGCATCCGCATTTCGCGACGCTGGAGGCGCGCCTCGCTCATATCGACGAGGTCGACGCCACGATGCAGGAATGGATCGGCCGACACGACGCCGACGATATTGTGCGCGCGCTGTCGGAAGCGGGCGCGTCGGTGGCGCCGATCTACTCCATCGCGGACGTGTTCCGCGATCCGCATTTCCAGGCGCGCGAATTGATCGTCGCCGCACCGTCGGCGGATATCGGCCCCGTGAAAATGCAGAATGTCGTGCCGAAATTGTCGCGCACGCCCGGCGCGGTACGGTGGAGCGGCCGCCCGCTCGGCGCTGACAACGAGCATTGGCTGATCGAGCGGCTCGGGTTGAGCCGCGAGGAAGTGGATGCGTTGCGCCGGGATGGCGCGATCTGAGGAAGGAAGAGACATGTCCGATTTTATCGAACCGGTCGCCACGTTGGACGAAGCGCACGCCTTCATGGCGGAACTGCGCGAGGCGCAAAAGCGCGAAGGCGTATGGCTTGCCGACGGTCCGTTGGCGCAGCGCGTGTTCCAAGGCAAAGCCAGCCGGGAAGAGATTGGCGAGTGGTGCAAACAGTTCTTTTGCGCGCTGACGCATTTCCATCGCGGCGCCCATAGCCGCCCGCGCGCGCGGCTCACCGGCCTCCGGCCGGAATTCAAGAAGCATTTCTGGGAAAACCGGATAGAGGAAGAATACGGCGCGCTCAGCAACACTGCGGGTCACGTCGAACTGCTGCTGCGTCTCGCCGAGGCCCTAGGCGTGTCGCGCATGGATATGGTGACGGCCAAACCCAATCCGGCCACGCGCGCAGTGATGGATCGGGCGACGCGTACCCTGCCTGACCCCGACGATTTCCTGCCTGGCTCGGTCGTGACCGGCGCACTCGAGACGATGAATCCGGAAACCAGCACACGGATCAGCCAGGGCCTGATAACGCATTACGGCATCAGCGAACGCGACGCGCAGTTCTTCACGGTTCACATCTATGCAGATGCCGAACATGGCGAGGTCGGGGCGCAGCTTTTGACGCTGGTGCCGAAGGAAAAATGGCCCGCCATCAAAGAGGCCGCGTTGGAGGCAAGTCGGGGCTTTTATGCGATGTGGTCGAGTGTCACGCCACAGGCGCAAGCGGCCTGAGGCCAATAAAAAGAATCGGGAGCAAACGATGAAAAAAATTCTCGGTCTCGCGTTGATCTGCATGGTGGGCCTCGTCGACGCCGCGCGGGCGCAGGATAATGCCTACAAGATCGGCTGGATCGCGTCGTTCAGCGGCATCGGCAGCGCCTGGTCGGACTCGGGCACGCGCGGCATCGAGCTGGCGGCGGATGCGATCAACGCCAATAATCTCGCGGGCAAGCCGCTCAAATTTATCACAGCGGACGACGCGGGCGACCCAAAGACCGCGGCCGACGTATGCGCGCGTCTTGTACTGCAGGATAAAGTGGCGGCGATTGTCGGTTTCGAACCGACACCGGCGCGACTTGCCTGCAACCAGGCGGCGCTGAAGGCGCACATCCCTTATGTCGCCGCCACCGGTACGGCGGGGGACATATGTTTTCCGAACATGATTACCGACGGTGTGATCTCGAACCAGATGGTCGATCCGCTGGTGGGCTATTTCGCCAAGACGGGGGCCAAGCGCTTTTATTTGATTGGCAGCGACTATTCGACGCCGCGAGGAACGATGAAGCTGACGCAAGCGGTGATCGCCTCGCATGGCGGTGAGGTGGTTGGTCAATCCTTCGCGCCGATGGGAACGGCCGACTTCAGCGCCGAGTTCGCAAAGATCGCCGCGGCGAAACCGGACGCCGTCTTGGTCAACATCGTCGGTACCGACGATCTGACGTTCCACAAGCAATTCGGCAACGATCCGCGGGTCGCGTCGATTCCGAATGGCGATCTTCTACTGTTCGAATCGGTGGCGCATGTGCTCGGCGCCGCCGGCAAAGGCATCGTCGCGGTCGGCAATTATTTCGCCACTATTCAAAGCCCGGCCAACCAAGCGTTCCGCGCGGCATTTTCGAATCGCTTCGGCGACAAATTCAGTCCCGACGCCAACACGGTCAACGCCTATAACGGCATGATGCTGCTGGCGGCGGCCCTGAAACAAAGTAGTGGCGACGACGGCGCCGTGATGGCGGCGCTGGACACGGGCAGGGTCGACGGGCCCAACGGGCCATTGCAGGTCGTTCGCCGCTATGCCGCGCAGC
>JASHUX010000030.1 GCA_030039775.1 Alphaproteobacteria bacterium
CCTCTACCGCAAATATATTTTATCCCTCTCCTCCCTTTAGGGAGGAGAGGGTAGGGTGAGGTGGGTTACGCGGCGCGCATGCCGAACACCTCACCCTCCCATCGCTGCGCGATGGGCCCCTCCCTCTCCCCAAAGCGGAGAGGGTAAAGTGGCGAGAAGATAATAGAGAGTCCCGATCGAGGGAGAAGCAGCGTGGCGAAGGTTCCGCAAGGCGTCGGGCCGAAAAATCCGCAGGTGGTGGTTTTGATCGGCGCGACCGGCGATCTGGCGCGGCGGCGCTTGCTGCCCGGCCTGTTTCATTTGTGCCGCACCGGCTTCATTCCCGCCTGCCGCATCGTCGGCCTCGGGCTTGACGCGCTCGACGCCGACGGCTTCCGCAAATTGGCGCGCGAGGCGCTTGCCCAGTTCTCGACTCGCCCCGTCGCCGACGCCGACTGGACCAAGTTCGCGGCGAGCCTCGACTATGTTCCGCAAAAGGTCGGCGCGGCCGTGCTCAAGGCCGCGGTGACGAAAGCGGAGAAGGCGCTCGGCGGCGACGGGAGGCGCATGCATTACCTCAGCGTGCCGCCCAACGCCGCGCTGTCGTCGGTGCGGCTCCTGGCGGAAGCGGAGCTGGTCGAGCGCGCCGGCATCATCATGGAGAAGCCGTTCGGCACCGATCTCGCCAGCGCGGTGTCGCTCAACGCCAAGCTGCACGACGTGTTCGCCGAGGAACAAATTTTCCGCATCGACCATTTCCTCGGCAAGGAGCCGGCACAGAACATCCTCGCCTTCCGTTTCGCCAACGGCTTGTTCGAGCCGATCTGGAACCGCAATTTCATCGACCATGTGCAGATCGACGTGCCGGAGACGCTGGGCCTCGACCGGCGCGCGGCCTACTACGAAGACATCGGCGCCTATCGCGACATGGTGGTGACGCATTTGTTCCAGATCCTCGGCTTCATGGCGATGGAGCCGCCGACCGCGCTGGAGCCGGCGCCGATCAGCGAGGAAAAGAACAAAGTGTTTCGCTCCATGGTGCCGATCGATCCGCGCGACGTGGTGCGCGGGCAATATGCCGGCTATCGCGAAGAGCCGGGCGTCGATCCCGAATCCGACACCGAGACCTTCATCGCCTTGAAATGCCATATCGACAATTGGCGCTGGGCCGGCGTGCCGTTCTTCCTGCGCACGGGGAAGAAAATGGCCGAGGGCCAGCGGATCATCTCGATCGCGTTCCGGGAGCCGCCGAAAAGCATGTTCCCGCCCGGCTCCGGCGTCGGCGCGCAAGGGCCTGACCACCTCACCTTCGATCTCGCCGATGCCTCGAAAGTGTCGCTGTCGTTCTACGGCAAGCGGCCGGGGCCGGGCATGCGGCTCGACAAGCAGAGCCTGCAATTCGCGATGCACGAGACCGGGCTGATGGGCGACGTGCTCGAAGCGTACGAGCGCCTGATCCTCGACGCGATGCGCGGCGATCACACGCTGTTCACCACCGCCGACGGCATCGAGCAGCTCTGGCGCGTGTCGCAGCCGCTGCTCGACGCGCCGCCGCCGGTGCGGCTCTACGCCCCGGGCTCGTGGGGGCCGAAGTCGGTGCACCAGCTGGTGGCGCCGCACGCCTGGCGGTTGCCGTTCGAGCGCGAATGGCGCGATCCGAACCGCGCCAGCGCGTAAGCGTCGGGATGACTCTCCGATCGCGGCGTATAATCGCCGGAGGTTCGGTGGGATGAGTATGGTCGCATGAATTCGGCGAAAATTGCCGCGATCTGTTTGCTCTGTTCCGTGATTCCCGCCGCCGCCGCGCAGCAGACGCCGCGCGCCGGGCTGAGCCCGCGCGAGCAAGCGGAATACGTGCTCGACCGGCTCGCCTACGGCCCGCGCCCGGGCGATGTCGCGCGCGTCATGGCGATGGGCGTCGACGCCTATGTCGACCGGCAGCTCGATCCCGAGAGCATTCCCGAAAATCCGCGCGTGGCGCAGGAGCTGGCGCCGCTGACGACGCTGCACATGACGCCGGTCGAGCTATTCCGCGACTACGGGCCGCCGCGGCCGGCACCCGGTATGAAGCGCGATCCGGAACAGGTGAAGGCGGCCCGCCAGCGCGGCCGCATCGTCCTGCAACAGCTCATCGCCGCGCGCTTTGCCTGCGCGCTCAACAGCAATCGCCAGCTCGAACAGGTGATGACCGAGTTCTGGTTCAATCACTTCAACATCTTCGCCGAGAAGGGCCTCGACTATGTCTGGATCGGCTCGTTCGAGGCGCAGGCGATCCGGCCCAACGCGCTCGGCAGGTTCCGCGATCTGCTGGAGGCGACGGCGAAGCATCCGGCGATGCTGTTCTATCTCGACAACTGGCTGAACCAGGTGCCGCAGGGCGAGAAGGGCATCAACGAGAATTACGCGCGCGAGCTGATGGAGCTGCATACGCTCGGCGTCGATTGCGGCTACACCCAGGCCGACGTGATCGCGCTGGCGCACATTCTCACCGGTTGGGGCTATCCGCGGCCGGGGCAGGCGCGGTTTTTCCCGGTCGATCCCAGCGCCTTCTATTTCGATCCGATGAGGCACGATCCGTCGCAGCAGAATTTGCTCGGGCGCGTCATCCCGGCCGGCGGGATGGAGCAAGGAGAACGCGCGCTCGATCTGTTGGCGCGCAGCCCGGCGACGGCGCATCACATCGCGTTCGAGCTGGTACAGTTTTTCGTGTCGGACAAACCAGACCCGGCCTATGTCGATGCCGTAGCGCGGCAGTTTCTCGCGACCGACGGCGACATCCGGGCGACGCTGCGTGCGCTGTTCCATGACCGGCGCTTCTGGGCCGGCGCGGCGCCGGGCGCGCGGAAGTTCAAAACACCTTATGAATATGTATTGTCGGCGGTGCGGCTCGCCGGCGTGACGCTCGACGATCCGCGCGTGCTGCAGGGGCCGCTGCACCAGATGGGCATGCCGCTGTATCGGTATCAGACGCCGGAGGGCTACAAGAACACACGCGACGTCTGGCTCAATTCCGACGCGATGGCGAAGCGCATCGATTTCGCGATGGCGCTGTCGCGTGGCAAGCTCCCGGGCGAGCATGATGCGGGTCGGGCGACCGGGCCGTTGCTCATCTCGGCCGAGCCGCCGCGTCCCGCGATGCTGGCGCCTGGCGACGCCGCTCCGCTCGATGAGCCGCGCCTTGCGCAGGCGTTCGGCGGGCGCTTGTCGGCGAAGACGCAGGCTGCGATCGACAGCGCAGCGCCCGGGCTGAAGGCCGCGCTGCTGATCGCCAGTCCCGAATTCATGCAGCGGTGATTGTTTGTCGTTGAATCTACTGCGTCATTCCCGCGAAAGCGGGCATCCAGGGCGAGCGACGAGCGATTGTTCTGGGTCCCTGCTTCCGCAGAGACGACGAAATATGGTTGGGAGAATGGGATGATGAAGCGGCGCGACTTGTTGCAAACCGTTGGCGCGGGGGCGGTGCTGCTGCCGCTGGGGCCGCATGCCTGGGCGGCGATGACCCGCGAAAGCGACAAGCGCCTGGTCGTGATATTCTTGCGCGGCGCGGTCGATGGCTTGTCGGTTCTGGTGCCGTACGACGATGCCGACTATCGCGCGGCGCGTCCAACGGTCGCGCTCGCGCGCGGCGCCAACGGCGTCGTACCGCTCGACCAACGTTTCGGCCTGCATCCCGCGCTGGCGCCGCTGATGCCGCTGTGGGAGAGCGGGTCGCTGGCTTTCGTGCCGGCGTCGGGCTCGCCCGATCCGACGCGCTCGCATTTCGACGCGCAACTCATCATGGAAAGCGGCACCGGACGGGCGCAAAGCCCGAGCGGCTGGATCAACCGGCTGCTCGCGGAGCTGCCGCATCCGGGGTCGTTCCCGCGCGGCCTCAGTTTCGGCGAAGCGCTGCCGCACATCATGAGCGGACCGGTCGAAGTCGCGACCATGGATGCGCGCCCCAACGACAAGCCGCTGCCCGTCGACAATCCCAATGTCGCGGCCGCGTTCGACCAGCTCTATAGCGGCAACGACGACCTCTCGCGCGCTTATCGCGACGGCAAGGAAGCACGCCGCGAGGTCGCGACGGCGATGGCCTCGGACGACGCAATGGCGAAGGAGCAGGCGATCGCCAATAACGGCGCCCCGCTGGCGGAACAGGCGACCGCGATGGCGCGACGGCTCGGTCGCCTGCTGGCGGACCAGCCGCGGTTGCAGGTCGCGTTCATGGCGGTCGGCGGCTGGGACACGCATGTTCGTCAAGGAAATGCGGACGGACAATTGGCGCGGCGGCTCGGTTATCTCGCCAACGCGCTGACCGGCCTTCGCGCCGGACTCGGCGACAAGTACCGCGACACGGTCATCCTGGTGATGTCGGAGTTCGGTCGCACGGTGCACGAGAACGGGAACGGCGGCACCGATCACGGCCACGGCAACGTCCTGTGGGTGCTGGGCGGGCCGGTGCGCGGCGGAAAGATCTACGGCGCATGGCCGGGTCTCGCTGAGGACCGGCTTTATCAGCGCCGCGACGTCGCCGTCACCACCGACTATCACCAGGTCGTCGGCGCGGCCCTGCACGGGCATCTTGCGATTGATAGTGCTGCACTCGCCCGGGTGCTGCCGAATGCGCGCCACGCGGGCGGCGGCCTTGACGGACTGATCCGCGTTTAGCCCTCGTTAACCATAGTTTGTTAGGCTTTTCCACATGTTGGGAAAAGCCGAAACAGGTGTCGTGCGGGCGGACGATCGGATCGAGCTCGATCTGGATCGCGACGGCGTCGTGCGGGCGTTGCCCCAGGGGCCGCCGCAGTTGGCCGTTGGCGCGGGCGAGCCGCTGATCGATCACGTCCATCCCGCGGAACGCGATTTCGTCCTCGCCAATCTGACCTGGGTTGCGGGCGAACCGGGCCGGCAAGGGAGGATCGCTTTCCGCGTAGCCCGGTCGGACGGCGGCTGGATCGGCGTGGTCGCCGGCCTTCGCGGCGACGGCGACGCCGTTCACGTCGAACTGGATCAGGACGACATTCACACCGCCCGCCGTCGCGAAGCGCAGATGCACCAGGTGATCGAGGCGTCGCGCCAAGGCATCGTCGTGCGCACCGACGACGAGCTGCTGTACGTCAACGACGGCTTCGCACGGTTGCTCGGCTATGAATCGCACCGCGAAATTTATCGGCTCGGCCAGTCCACGCTTGCCAGTCAAATCCATCCCGCCGATTTGCCGATCGTGATGGACCGTATCAAGGCCCGCATGACCAACAAGGAAGCGGTCTCGCACTACGAAATCCGCCTGGTACGGCGGGACGGCCGGGTGATCTGGGTCGCCGTCGCGGCCGGCGCGATCATGTGGGACGGCAAGCGGGCTTCCCTGTCGTGGCTGACGAACATCGACGAGCGCAAGCGCGCCGAATTCGAAATCATCAAGGCCAAGGAAGCGGCGGAATACGCTGATCGCAGCAAGACGGAATTCCTCGCGCATATGAGTCACGAGCTGCGCACGCCGTTGAACGCCATTATCGGCTTTTCGGAAATGATCGCGGCGGCGCCGTTCGGTCCGGTCGGGTCACCGAAATATCTCGAATACGCCAGCGACATTCACCACAGCGGCCTTCATCTTCTCGACCTGATCAACGACGTGCTCGATCTTTCAAAAATCGAGGCCGGCAAGCTCGAACTGCGTGAGACTTCCGTGGCGCTGCCCGACTTGATCGAGGAATGCGTGTCGCTGTTACGGGCGCGCGCCGAGAGCGCGCGCGTCGCTCTAAGCGCCGAGATGCCGGACGATCTGCCGCTGCTGCGCGCCGACGAACGGGCGGTGAAACAGGTGATGCTGAATCTTTTGTCGAACGCGGTGAAATTCACGCCGGGCGGCGGCACGGTCGTCGCGCGCGCCGAGCACCGTCACGGTAAAAGCCTTGCTTTGTCGGTAACCGACAGCGGCATCGGCATGTCGCCCGAGGAAATCGAAATCGCGATGACGCCGTTCGGCCAGGTCGATTCGAAACTGGCGCGGCAGCATGTCGGCACCGGCCTTGGCTTGCCGCTGACCCGCTCGCTGGTCCAGCTTCATGGCGGCGATCTTGCCGTGACGAGCAGCAAGGGCCTCGGCACGACCGTAACGGCGATCTTCCCGGGCGACCGGATTATCCGCGCCGCGGCCTGACCTCGCTATTCGGCGATCGGTTTGCCGATAATCACCCAGCGAGTGCCGTCGTAGCGCTTCAGCACCGCCTGGTGCAAGGCGAAGCCCGCCGTCGGCGATGTATGCAGCGTTATCCCGGGCAGCAGCAGCGGCAACGACATGGCGTCGATGCCGGTCGCCTGTTTCATCACATTCGCGCGAGTCAGCGTGTCGCCGCAGCGCCGCAGGACTTCGACCAGCACCTCGGCCGAGAGATAGCCCGCGGGCCCCGCCGCGTCGGAGGCATAGTCCTGCGGCGGTGCGTATTTTTTTACCCAGGCGAGATAGTCCTTCACCGCCGGATCGTTCGCCCAGCCCGGATCGGTCGCATCCTTGGCGTTATCGATCGCCATCACGCCGGTAAGCTTGGCGCCAAGAGGCCCGACCACACTTTTAGCCGTCGCGGCATAGGACATGAAGATCAACGCGTTCCATCCCGGGATGTCGCGGGCATGGGAAACGGCCTGCACCGCGGCGCGGCTCTGCGCCATGGCGTAAAGCGTGTCGGCGCCCGCATCGTGAATAGACAGGATCTGCGAGCCGACATCCGGGTCGGTTGCGCCGTAGGTCTGCTGCGCCACCACCATGGTCTTCGCCTTGTCGCCAAGCGCGGCAAGAAACGGCGCGAGATGGTCGCCGCCGAAATCGTCCTGCTGATAGAGAATGCCGACCTTGGCGTTGGGATGCTCGGCCAGCAGGTATTTGGCGATGACCCGGCTCTCCAGCGCATAGCTTGAGGCGAAGCCCATCGTCCACGGATATTTCTTCGGATTGACCAGCGTGTTAGAGCCGGTGGTGACGAAGATCTGCGGAATGTGATGGGCGTTTAGGTACGGCTGGGCCGCGATATTGGTCGGCGTGCCGAGCTGGCCGTACATGAACAGCACTTGCTCCAGCTCCACGAGGCGGCGCGTGTCCTCGACGGTGCGCGCCGGGATGTAGCCGTCGTCGAGCGCGATCAAATTGATCTGACGGCCGTTGACGCCGCCCTGCTCATTGACCATGCGGAGATAGGCCGCCATCTGCCGTTCGAGCGGGCTGGTGACGGAACCGGGGCCGGAAAACGCCCAGGTCGTGCCGATCTTTATTTCTTTGTCGGACGCGCCGGGATCGTAAGTGCCCCCGGCGAAGGCGAACGAGGGCAACAAAACGAGCGCGGCCGCGACGGCAAGGCGCTTCATGACTTTATCCTCCCTGTAACTCTTCAACGGCGCGTCTTACGCGCGCCTCGAACTTACTCGGCCGCTTCGGCGGCACCGGCGGCTTGAACCGCGGCGAGCTGGAGGCGATAGACGTCGGCCCAAGGCCGCGTCTCCGGCGCCAGGAAATAGCCGCCGCGCATCCGGCCGTAGGATTCGGCGCCCGCTGTACCGCCGCCCGGCGGCAGCGTACCGCTCTCGGCAAGCGCCTTCGCCGCGCCGAGCAGGCGCCGCCGCGTCGCCATCACCATCCGGTCGCTGGCCGCGAGATGCTCGAACGAATAGTCGGTGATCGGCCCCATGCTTTCGGTGACGGCCTGGTCCTGTTGATGGATGCCGTCGATCCCGGTATAGGTGCGCGTGCGTTGGGTTGTGCGGTCGATGAGGTAGTCGTTGGCCGCTGTCTGTGTCAAGCGATAGCGGCCGAGCCAGTCGGTCGAGTTCGGCAACACGCGCTCGGTCGGCGCGACCGAACCGGGTCCTGCTTTCGGCCCGATCATCACGAACATCATATGCGTGTCGTCGAGCGGCACCCAGGCGCGGGCGATGCGGTAATGCTCGAACGGGATGAACGGCGCGAGCGTCCAGCACGGGAACAGGAAATGCGCGATCCGCCAATACGTGCTGCCGTTGTCGGCGGGGCGGTATGCACCGTAGATCGTGCCGAGCTCGTGCTCCTCGACCTGATATTCCGGGTCGCGCCGAACCTGGCCGAAGCGCGCCGGGTCGGTCGGCGCGAAATCGGCGGGAAGGGCGGCGCCGTAATGCAGGAAATTGAGATGGGACGTATCGATGTCGCCTTCGAGACCTTGCAGCCAATTGCATTCGCGCAAGGCAAACGTGATCGTCGCCTCGCTCTCCGGGATATGCGTCGCGGCGATGTCGGGCAGCGGCGGTGCCTGGTCGGCGGCGCCCATATAGACATAGACGACGCCGTTGCGCTCCGCGGCCTTGTAGGCCTTGGCGTGGACCTTGTCCTTGAATTGCTGGTGCGGTGGGAGGTTCGGCTGGTCGAGACAGCGTCCGTCCACGTCGTACTTCCAGCCGTGATAGATGCAGCGGATGCCGCCTTCTTCGTTACGGCCATAGAACAGCGAAGCGCAGCGATGGGGACAGCGATGGTCCATCACGCCGATGCGGCCGGACGAATCGCGGAACGCGATGAGCTGCTCGCCCAGGAGCTTGAGACGCACCGGATCGCCGTCGGCTTTCAGTTCGGACGATTTGAGGGCTGGGAGCCAGTAGTGCCGCATCAGCGTGCCCATTGGCGTGCCGAGACCGACGCGAGTCAGGATTTCCGCTTCTTGAGACGTGGTCATGCGCGTTCTCCTGCCGAAAATTGTGGCACCCGCGAACGCCATTGGCAATCGCATTGCGCGGTGTCATGGATAGGCATGCGCGATTTTCACCAGCCCCGCCGCTCCGCCGCCGTTGCCGGCGAAGGCATGGCCGCGACCTCCCACCCGATCGCCACGCTTACCGCGCTCGACGTGTTGCGCGCCGGCGGCAATGCGCTCGACGCCGCCATTGCCGCCGTCGCCGTGCTGGGGGTGGTCGAGCCGCAATCGACCGGCATCGGCGGCGATTGCTTTTGCCTTTACTCGCCGAAGGCCGGCGCGCCGATCGCGCTCAACGGCTCCGGCCGCGCGCCGGCAAAGGCCCTCGTCGAGTGGTATGTCGAGCACGGCATTCGCTCCATCGATTCGGAATCGCCGCACGCGGTGACGGTGCCGGGGGCGGTCGATGCGTGGTGCCGCCTGAACCAGGATTACGGCCGCAAGACGCTGGCGGAATTGCTGGAACCGGCGGCGCGCTATGCCGACGTGGGCGTGCGGATCTCGCCGCGTGTCGCCAGCGATTTCGCAGGCCTGTCGGAGAAGATCGCGCGCGACGAATTCGCCGCGAAGGCGTTCCTGCGCAACGGCCGTTTGCCGGGGCTCGGCGACACGCTGAAGCAGCCGGCGCTGGCGGCGACGTTCCGGCGCATCGGCAAAGAAGGGCGCGACGCCTTCTATCGCGGCACCGCGGCGGCGGAGATGGTGGCCCGGCTCCAAGCGCGCGGTGGTTTGCACACGCTCGATGATTTTGCCGACCAGCGAGCCGAGTACGTGACGCCGATCTCGACCGAGTATCGCGGCGCGTCCATCTACGAATGTCCGCCGAACGGGCAGGGACTGGCGGCGTTGCTGATCCTCAACATCCTCACCGGCTACGAGCCGGGGAAGTTGAGCGAGGCCGACTACGTCCATCTGCTCGCCGAGGCGACCAAGGCGGGTTATGCCGCGCGCGACACATATATCGCCGACCCGGCCCAGGTAGATGTGCCGGTCGAACGACTGCTGTCGCGCGACTATGCCGAGGCGGTGCGGAAACGGATCGATATGAAGCGCGCCTCGGCACCGATCCTGCCCGACGCCGGCGGCGCCAAGCATCGGGACACGGTCTATCTCTGCGTCGTCGATCGCGACCGCAACGCCTGCTCCTTCATCAACTCGCTGTTTCATCCCTTTGGCAGCGCGATCTACGCGCCAGAAAGCGGCGTGATGCTGCATTGCCGGGGCGCGTTCTTCCGCACCACGCCGGGCCATCCCAACGCGATCGCGCCGGGCAAGCGGCCGCTTCATACCATTATTCCCGGCATGATGATGCGGAACGGCCGCTCCGAAATGCCGTTCGGCGTGATGGGCGGCAGCTACCAAGCCTGCGGCCACGCGCATTTTCTGTCGGGCATGCTGGATCGCGGCGACGATCCGCAGGCGGCGCTCGACGCGCCGCGCAGCTTCGCCGACGGCGGCGTGCTCGGGCTGGAGACGACGATCGGGAAAGACGTCGCTACCGAGTTGGCCCGGCGCGGCCACGAGGTTGCGTGGGTTGAGGCGCCGCACGGCGGCGGCCAAGCGATCCAGATCGACCATAAGCGCGGCGTGCTGATCGGCGGCTCCGATCCACGCAAGGACGGCTGCGCGCTCGGCTATTAGGGGAGGGACGAATGAAGCTCTACGAATTCGCGCTGGCGCCGAATCCGCGCCGCGTTCGGGTGTTCCTGGCGGAGAAAGGCATTACGGTGCCGATGGTACAGATCAATCTGCGCGAGCAGGAACAGCTCAAGCCCGACTTCCTCGCGATCAACCCGTTCGCGACCGTGCCGGTGCTGGAGCTCGACGATGGCCGTCGCATCGCCGAGACCATCGCGATCTGCCGCTACTTCGAGGCGACGAAACCCGAGCCGCGCCTATTCGGCCATGATCCCTACGAGATGGGCGCGGTCGAGGAATGGCAGCGCCATTGCGAACTCGAAGGCATGGCGGCGATCGCCGACGGCTTCCGCAATTCGACGCCGGGCATGAAGGGCCGCGCCGTCACGGGCCAACACGGCTACGAGCAGATCGCTGACCTTGCGGAGCGCGGCAAGGCGCGGGCAACTCGGTTCTTCGAATTGTTGGACGGGCGGCTGGCAAAACATCCATTCGTGGCGGGCGACCGCTACAGCGTCGCCGATATCACCGCGCTGATCGCGCACGATTTCGGCACCCGCACCAAGGTCATTTCGCTCGATCATCTGGCAAACGTGAAGCGCTGGCACGAAGCCGTATCGGCGCGGCCTTCGGCCAAGGCTTAATTTTTGTCCCTCAGACGCCGGGCGGCGGCCGTCCGGCCGCCTCGGCTTCGCGCCTCGCGGCGCGCGCTCGCACTTGCTCGCGAAGAAAACTCACGCCGCGGCCGTTTCAGTTCGGCGGTGAGGTGCGACTGTACCGCCGGCCAATCATAGGCGGTGATGCTGTAAACGCAGGTGTCGCGCAGCGTGCCGTCGGATGCGATCTGATGGTTGCGTAGAATGCCGTCGAGCTTGGCGCCCAGGCGCTCGATCGCTTGTCGGCTTTGCCGATTGAAGAAATGCGTGCGGAACTCGACGGCGATGCAGTCGAGCTTTTCGAAGGCGTGCCGCAGCAGCAACAGTTTCGCTTCGGTGTTGATCGCGCTCCGCTGCACGCTCTTGCGATACCACGTGGCGCCGATCTCGACGCGGCGATGGACGGCGTCGACATTGAGATAGTTGGTCATGCCGGCGGGCTTGCCGGTCGCGTTCTCGATCACCGCGAACGGCAGCCACGAGCCGATTTTATGCAGATTGAGGCGGCGCTCGATCTCGCCCGCCATTTTGTCGGGCCCCGGCACGCTGGTGTACCACAGCGTCCACAGCTCGCCGTCCTTCACCGCCTCGATCAGATCGCCGGCGTGCCCGGCCGCGAGCGGCACCAGCGTGACATGCTCGCCGCGCAGCGTGACCGGTTCGAGCCAACTCATGCCGCCGCCTCGCGTTTATTGCCTAGCCACGCGTCGACATCGGCGAGGGCGCGCCGCGCCATCGCCTGCTTGCGCTGGCTGCGATGCACCTCCGGCATCGGCGGGAAGAGGCCGAAATTGACGTTCATCGGCTGGAAGCTCGCTGCGTCGGCGCCGCCGGTGACGTGGCGCAACAACGCGCCGAGTGCGGCGGTCGCGGGCGGTGGATCGGCGATCTCGCCGCGCA
>JASHUX010000214.1 GCA_030039775.1 Alphaproteobacteria bacterium
GGCTTCGCGGTGCTGAAGGACGTCTACAAGATGACCGTGTTCGCGCTGTCGCGCTGGCGCAACGAGCACCGGCCCGACGGGCTGCTCGGACCCAAGGGCCGCGTCATGCCCGAGCGCGTCATCACCAAGCCGCCGACCGCCGAACTCAAGGCCAACCAGACCGACCAGGACACGCTGCCGCCTTACGACAAGCTCGACGACATTCTCGAATGTCTGATCGAGCGGGAAATGCCGGTCAACGAGATCGTGGCGCGCGGCCACGACGAAGGCACGGTTCGCCGCGTCTGGCGGATGCTCGATCGCGCCGAATACAAGCGCCGCCAAGCGCCGCCAGGGGTAAAAATCACGCGCCGCGCCTTCGGTCGCGACCGCCGCTATCCGATCACCAACGCCTTCCAGGATCGGTTGCCCCGCGCCGCGCCGACGGACGAAGCCGGCGAAACCCCACGCGCCCCGACCCCGGTGGCGACCTGACGACATGACCGACACCGCCGTCACCGAAGCCGGGCGCGATTTCATTCGCGACATCGTCGACGCCGACCGCGTGGCGGGGCGCGTGTCGACGATCGTCACGCGCTTTCCGCCGGAACCGAACGGCTATCTCCATATCGGCCACGCCAAATCGATCTGCCTCAATTTCGGCATCGCACAGGAATATGGCGGACGCTGCGCCCTGCGTTTCGACGACACTAATCCGGCAAAGGAAGAGCAAGAATATATCGACGCCATCATGCGCGACGTGCGCTGGCTCGGTTATGATTGGGGCCCGTATCTCCATTTCGCATCGGATTATTTCGAGCAGCTTTACGCATGGGCCGAACATTTGATCCGCGCCGGCCATGCCTATGTCGACGACCAGAGCGCGGAGCAAATCCGCGTGACGCGCGGCACCCTTACGGAACCCGGGCGCAACAGCCCGTTTCGCAACCGGACCGTCGACGAAAATCTTGACTTGTTCCGCCGCATGCGCGCGGGTGAATTCCCAAACGGCGCGCGCACCTTGCGCGCGCGGATCGACATGGCGTCGGGCAATATCAATCTGCGCGACCCGGTGCTTTACCGTATCCTTCACGCCGAGCATCCGCGGACCGGCGCCACGTGGCATATCTATCCAACCTACGATTTCGCGCACGGTCAGTCCGACGCGATCGAAGGCGTCACCCACTCTATCTGCACGCTCGAATTCGAGGATCACCGCCCGCTATACGATTGGCTGATCGCGCATCTGCCGGTGCCGTCGCATCCGCATCAATATGAATTCGCGCGGCTCAACATCGGCTACACCGTGCTGTCGAAGCGCGTTCTGACCACGTTGGTGCGCGACGGCCGCGTCTCGGGCTGGGACGATCCGCGCATGCCGACGATTGCGGGCCTGCGCCGGCGCGGCGTGCCGCCCGAGGCAATCCGCGCGTTTGTCCAGCGCGTCGGCGTCGCCCGCGCCAACTCGGTCGTCGATATCGCCATGTTCGAGTTCGCGGTCCGCGAACATCTGAACAAGGTTGCCCCCCGGCGCATGGCCGTGCTGCGCTCGCTCAAGGTGGTGATCGAGAATTACGACGGCCCAGGCGAGGAACTCGACGCGGCTAATCATCCCGACCCGTCGCAAGGCACGCGCAAAATCCCGTTTGGCCGCGAGCTCTATATCGAGCGCGACGATTTCATGGAGAATCCGCCAAAAAAATTCTTTCGCCTTTCGCCCGGCACGGAGGTGCGGCTGCGCTACGCCTATTTCATTACCTGCCGCGACGTGGTGAAGGATGCGGCTGGCAATGTCGTCGAATTGCGCTGCTCTTACGATCCGGCGACACGCGGCGGCAACGCACCCGACGGCCGCAAGGTCAAGGCGACGATTCACTGGGTCTCGGCGGCGAAGTCCTTCCCCGCCGAGATACGGCTCTACAATCCACTATTCACCCGGCCCGATCCAGGCGCCGGCGGTGATGTGTTCGCCGACATTAATCCGAACTCGCTCGAAATCTTGAATGAAGCGCGGATCGAGCCGGCGCTAGCACAATCAAATTCGGACCGGGCCGTCCAGTTCGAGCGCCAGGGCTATTTCTGTCGCGACGATGCCTCAACCCCCGGCAGGCCGGTGTTCAACCGCACCGTCGGGTTGCGCGACTCGTACGCTAAGGCATAGTTTATCGTCATGGCGCACATCCATTCCTATCAGGCGACGATTTCCTGGTCCGGCGCGACCCGTGATTACGACAGTTACTCGCGGGAATATAGCGTCGCAATTCCTGGCAAGCCGAAATTCCGCGCCTCGGCCGATGCCGCGTTCCGAGGCGACCCGCGGCTTTACAATCCCGAGGACATGCTGCTGGTGGCGCTCGCGACCTGCCACATGCTGAGCTATCTTGCGGTGTGCGCGCGGATCGGCATCGTCGTGAGCGCCTACGAAGACCAGGCGCAGGGCACGATGGCGTTCAAGGACAGGCGCATGCGTTTCACCGAGGTGGTGCTGCGGCCGCGCGTGACGATTGCACAAACGATCGACGAAGCCCGCGCCATGGCGGCGCACGAACAGGCGCACGACGAGTGCTACGTCGCCAACTCGGTAAATTTCCCGGTACGCCACGAAGCGACCATCGTCACCGCCGATAAAGCGGCGTAGGCGCGATGCCGCTGGCACTTCACAACACGGCGACGCGCCGGAAGGAGATATTCGAGCCGATCGATCCGACGAACGTGCGCATGTACGTCTGCGGCTCGACGGTCTATGCGCCGCCGCATATGGGTAATGCGCGACCGCTCATCGTATTCGACGTGCTGTTTCGATTGCTGCGCCATCGCTATGGCGAGCGGCATGTGCGCTATGTTCGCAACATCACGGACATCGACGACAAGATCAACGCTGCCGCCAAGGCCAATGGCGAAAGCATCCGCGACTTGACCGAGCGCACGGCGCGGGCGTTCCACGAGGATGTCGCCGCCCTCAATTGCCTGACACCGACGGTTGAGCCCCGCGCAACCGAGCATATTGGGCCGATCATCAAAATGATCGAGACGCTGATCGCTTCGCACCATGCGTACTTCGCCGAGGGCCATGTCCTGTTCAGCGTCGTCAGCGATCCCGATTACGGTAAATTCTCCGGCCGGTCACGCGACGAGATGATCGCCGGCGCGCGTGTCGATGTCGCACCCTATAAGCGCGATCCCGGCGATTTCGTACTCTGGAAACCGTCGCCGCCTGATCTGCCGGGATGGGATAGCCCCTGGGGACGCGGACGGCCGGGCTGGCATATCGAATGCTCGGCGATGAGCGAGGTCCATCTCGGCGACACGTTCGACATCCACGGCGGCGGGCTCGATCTGATATTTCCGCATCACGAGAACGAGATCGCGCAAAGTACTTGCGCCCATGGCGGCAAACCATTCGCTCGCTATTGGGTGCACAACGCCTTTGTCGAGTTCGGCGGCGAGAAAATGGCGAAGTCGGTCGGCAACGTGCGCACCATTCGTGAGGTTCTAACCGAGGTGCCGGGCGAGGTCGCGCGCTACGCAATGCTGATGAGCCACTACCGCGACCCGTTCGACTGGACCGAGGAGCGCACGGCGCAAGCACGCCACGCCCTTGACCGGTTCTATCGGGCGCTGCGCGATGTCGAGGATTTTACGGCCCCGGAGAACGTGTTTCCGGTCACGGTCATGCAAGCGCTGGAGGATGACCTCAATACGCCGCTCGCGCTCACCGCGTTGCACGCAATCCTCGGCGCGCTCAACCAGGCAATCGACCGGCACGAGAAACTGCGGCTCAAGGGCCAATTGCTCGCAGCAGGAACGGTGTTGGGGTTCTTACAGCAAGATCCTGAAACCTGGCTCAAAGGCGCCGGCGACGAGGCCGCCGAAATTGAGACGCTGATCCAGCAACGTCTCGCCGCGCGCAAGGACAAAAACTTCACCGAGGCCGACCGCATCCGGACCGAACTGGCGATCCGCGGCATCCTTCTTGAGGACAAGCCCGGCGGCAAGACGGAGTGGCGCCGCGCGGTCTAGTTAGCCTGCGTGCCAAAGTTGACAGGATTCGGGCTGGAATTTACTCTGTCGGCATGACGTCTAAGTCGTTGATTCTGCGAATTTGCCGCCCGGTCTCCAAGGAGGCCGGGAATGAAATGCGTTGGGAACACCGTACCAACGTCCGATAACAGCGGCCAAACGATCCCGGGCCGCGAATCGGGCGGCACAGGAAGCAGAATGACCATGGCCCGCGAACGTCTTTATCTCTTCGATACAACGCTCCGCGATGGCGCACAGACCCAGGGCGTCGATTTCAGCGTCCACGATAAGCGCCAGATCGCGGCGGCGCTCGACGGCATCGGCATTGATTATGTCGAAGGCGGCTGGCCGGGCGCCAATCCAACTGATACGGCCTTTTTCGCTGAACCGCCGGCGCTGAAACAGGCGAGGCTCGTCGCGTTCGGCATGACCAAGCGGCCGGGACGCAGCACCGCTAACGATCCGGGCCTCGCCGCGGTGCTTGGCGCGCGCGCGCCGGCAAGCTGTCTGGTCGGAAAGAGCTGGGACTTTCATGTCGATATCGCGCTGGGCATTTCGCTCGACGAAAACCTGGAACTGATCAAGGAATCGATCGCCGCGGCGGCGAAACGGGGCGAGGCGCTGTTCGACGCCGAGCATTTCTTCGACGGCTACAAGGCCAAGCCCGACTACGCCCTCGCTTGCCTTAAGGCCGCACTGAATGTAGGAGCGCGTTGGGTGGTTTTGTGCGACACCAACGGCGGCACTCTGCCCCATGAGGTCGAGCGCATCGTCGCCGAAGTGGCAAAACAAGTGCCGGGCGACCGCATCGGCATCCACGCCCATAACGACACCGAGAACGCGGTCGCCAATACGCTGGCGGCGATCCGTGCCGGCGCGCGCCAAGTGCAGGGCACGCTCAACGGTCTCGGCGAGCGCTGCGGCAACGCCAATCTTGTATCGCTGATCCCGACCCTGATGCTGAAGGACGAATACGCCGTGCGGTTCGAGACCGGCATCGCGCCCGACGCGCTGCAACGGATAACACATGTGTCGCGGTTGCTCGACGAACTCTTGAACCGCGCGCCGAACCGCCATGCGGCGTATGTTGGCGACGCCGCGTTCGCGCACAAAGGCGGGCTGCATGTGTCCGCGGTCGAGAAAGACCCGCGCACTTATGAGCACGTGCCGCCGGAAAGAGTTGGCAACCAACGTCACGTCCTC
>JASHUX010000215.1 GCA_030039775.1 Alphaproteobacteria bacterium
GTGGACAGCTGCCTGGGCAAATTTGTGTTCGTTTCTTCGTATGCATCGGTAGTCAAGAACGCCAGCGTCGGTGACTACGCCACGATCATGAACTACGCCTCGATCCGCGCCGCGGGTCTTGGAAGGGATGCCGTTCTTGCAACAGCAGCCCACGTGATGGACGGTGCGCACATCGGCGACCGTGCTTGGGTCGGCAACAATTCGAATCGCGACTGATCGACATTTCCGCGCCCGATTTGATGCCATGGCTCAATCATCGGGAACCGCGCTGGTGGGCTGGCCTTCCGCGAGTCGCTGGGACAACGCCCCCATGTAGACACGATCGCTCTGTTCCCTATAAGGGCACCGAAAAGCCGCGGGCGATATAGTGGTCTGACAGTTTGAAAGACCCGTCTTTCGGCAGCGGCGCGTCGCCGCGCCAGACAACCGCAAAAGCCGGATCGATCTCGAATCTCGCGATAACACCCGACTGATGTCCGCAGACCAACATCAGCTCGGACAATAGTGGTGACATGAGAGGTCGATCGATCCACTGATCTTGCGGCCACTGGATGGCATGCCCCCATTCCCAATCCTCGATGATGTAGGCGCCGCCCCGGCGCAGAAACGGAAAGATCGTTTCGAACGTCGTCTTCGTTTCGACGTAACGATGCGACGCGTCGTCGACCACGGCGTCGACCTCTTGGCCGCCAAAGTCGGTTTCGATCGCATGCCGCAGTGCTTGCCGATCGTCTTGCGACACGCCGAGATGAAGTCGAACCTCGTCGGTGAGGTCGTTCCGCTTCAGGTATCGTTCAAGCGCCGGTATAGTGGCAGCGTTGTCGAAAGCGCACAGCCTTTCCAATTTTGTGGCGTTCGTGCCAATAAATCGTGCTCCCGCCGAAAAGCACCCCGATCTCGATCATGCGCCGAGGGTTTGTCCGTTCAAGGATCGCGTCCTCACGGCTGACAAAGTCGCGATCTTTGAAAATATAGATGACCTGGTCGGTGCCTTCGGGGGGCCTATTCAGCCCACCTTGAAAACGCAGTTCAAGGTCCCGTATCCGGAGCGTGTCCTGAAGTTCCCCCAATCCGCAGCCTCCCGAAAAATCCCGCGCAATGCGCGTCGCGGCCATCCAGCTCCGCGAGTTTGCGGCTTAAACAGTAAGCCCAGGTCGGTTGCATAGCCAGCGCGTCACGTCGGATGCGCGTGGCTCCCCGGCGCGACATGACCAAATCATGATTATTTACCTGCTGATTTTCGAAATCTTGTCCGGCAAAGCCAATAGTGAGGCACAAATATTCTTTGCTATATTAGTCATTGATTCGCCGGGTTAGCTCAGCGGTAGAGCAGCGGTTTTGTAAACCGAAGGTCGGGGGTTCAATCCCCTCACCCGGCACCAATCCCGGTCGCGGCACTATTTGCCGATGCAGAAATCGCGAAACACGATGTCGAGCATGTCCTCGACGTCGACGCGGCCGGTGATGCGTCCGAGTGCGCGGGCGGCCTGGCGCAAATCCTCGGCGGCGAGCTCGGGCATCGTCGCGGCGCCAAAACGCGTCAATGCCGCGACACATTCCGTCAACGCGGCGCGGTGCCGGGCCCGCGTGATCATCGGCGCGCCGCCGTCACCGGCCCGCATCGCCACTTCCTCCTGCAACCGCGCCAGGAGCTCGTTCATCCCGGCTCCGGTCTTGACCGAGATGCCCAGTGCGCCGTCCACGCCTCTGCCGGATTGCGCATCGATCTTGTTCACGACCACGAGGGCATCGTCGAACAGGCCCGGATCGACGGTTTCGCCCGGGCGGGTTGCGTCGAGGATGATCAGCCGCAGATCCGCCGCTTCGGCCCGGGCGAGGGCGCGGCGCACGCCTTCTTGCTCGATCGCGTCCGCCGACTGGCGCAGGCCCGCCGTATCGGCGATCAACACTGGATACCCGCCGAGATCGAGCCGCGCCTCGATCACGTCGCGCGTCGTGCCTGCCGTCTCCGACGTGATGGCAATATCGCGTTGCGCCAAGGCATTGAGCAGGCTCGACTTTCCGGCATTCGGCGGGCCCAGGATGGCGACCGAGACGCCGTCGCGCAGCCGCTCGCCCCGATGCCCGTCGTCGAGATGCGTCGCAATCTCCATCACCAGCGTCACGATATCGCCCCGGATGCCGGCCCAAACATCGGGCGGCAACCCCTCGTCCGGGAAGTCGATCTCGGCTTCGATGCGGGCGAGCGCATGCATCAGCCGCGAGCGCCAGTCCTCGTAGAGCGCGCCTAACGCGCCGTCGAGCTGGCGGATCGCCTGGCGGCGCTGCGCCGCGGTCTCGGCCTCGACCAGATCGGCGACGGCCTCGGCTTCGGTCAGGTCGAGCTTGCCGTTCTCGAAGGCGCGGCGGGTGAATTCCCCCGGTTCGGCGAGACGCAGGCCCTCGCGCCGGCCGAGCGCGTCGAGCAGCGCGGCGATAACCGCCCGGCCGCCATGAACGTGGAACTCGGCGACGTCCTCGCCGGTGTAGGAATGCGGCGCAGGGAAGTAGATCGTGACGCCGTCGTCGATGATCTCGCCGCTGTCGGGATCGCGGAACTTGACCCGCGTGGCGCGGCGCGGCACCGGGGATTGCCCCGCGACGGCGACGAGCGTGCGATGAACGCGGCTGCCGCTCAGGCGCAGCACGGCGATTCCGGCGCGGCCCGGCGCCGAGGCCAGGGCGAAGATCGTCGGCAGGGTGAGCGGTTCCGTCATGGGCGGAATTTAGGCACTGGCGCTGCCGTCGGAAAGGATCATGCTGCGGCGATGGACTTGATCGTGTCGGCGCAGGGCATGGCGGAATGGGGCGGGAGCCGCATGCGCTGCGCCGTGGGGCGGAACGGCGTGCATGCCGACAAGCGGGAGGGCGATGGCGTCACCCCTGCCGGCAAGTGGCGGATGCGCGCCTTGCTGTTCCGGCCCGACCGGATACTGCGCGCGCCGCTGACCGGGCTGCCGCTCAGGGGCCTGCGGCCCGAGGACAGCTGGTGCGACGACGCGGCGGACGAGCTCTACAACAAGCCGGTGAAGCTCCCGTATCGCGCCCGGGCCGAGCAGCTGTGGCGCGAGGACGGGATTTACGATGTGATCGTCGTCCTCGGCTACAACGACGATCCGGTCGTGCCGGGCAAGGGCAGCGCGATTTTTCTCCACATCGCCCGGCCCGACTTCACCCCGACCGAGGGGTGCGTCGCGGTCGGCCGGGAGGACCTTCTGACCATCGCGGCCGGCGCCGGCACCGGCTCGTGGGTCGTTGTCGGCGAATCCTGAGCCCTATATCGGCGACATCACCATCGTCATTTGTCGCCCTTCCATGCGCGGCGTCTGCTCGACCTTGGCGATCTTGTCGAGCTCGTCCTTGACGCGCATCAGCACGTTCATCCCGAGCTCCTGGTGCGCCATCTCGCGGCCGCGGAAGCGCATGGTGACTTTGACCTTGTCGCCTTCGCCGATGAACTTGACCATCGAGCGCATCTTGACGTTGTAGTCGTGGTCGTCGATGCCGGGGCGGAACTTGATTTCCTTGACCTCGATGACTTTCTGCTTTTTGC
>JASHUX010000216.1 GCA_030039775.1 Alphaproteobacteria bacterium
ACCGCGCCCAAGCTCTAACCATGCTGGCACTGGCGGACGGGGCCGACGACCCCGCGGTGCGGGCGGAGCTGCTCGACCTGGCGCGGCGCTTCATCCATCTTGCCCAGCACGCCGACAATTTCGGCCAACGCTATGGCGCGTACTTCCGGCCGGACTGGACCGACCGATCCGCGTCCGCCCACTAAGTCAGGAGCTGAAGCGGTCGGGCGGCGCGACGCGCGGCTCGGGCAGCGACGCCAACACGGGAAGGACATCGTCCACCCGGTTTACGACCCGCAGCAACGCCCGCGACGACGGGGGCGCGAACCCGGTTTCAACCACGTGCTCGATCTGGCGCAAGAGCGGCGCCCAATAGCCGGCGATATCGACTAGCACGATCGGTTTATCGTGCAATCCCAGTTGCTTCCAGGTCAATACTTCAAATGTCTCATCAAGAGTGCCGAAGCCGCCCGGCAGCACCGCGATCGCGTCCGACCGGGCGAACATCAGCGCCTTGCGTTCGTGCATGGTTTCCACGACTTGCACCGTGCCAAGCACCGGTCGCGCGCCGATTTCGGCGCGGTGCAGATGCCGCGGGATGACGCCGAACACCTTGCCGCCGCCCTGCGCTACCGCCCGCGATAACAGCCCCATCAACCCGATCTGGCCGCCGCCGAACACCAACTCGATCCCCGCCGCCGCCATCAGCGTGCCGAGCGCCGCCGCCGCCGCGCGGTAGGCCGGATCGACCGCATCGCTGGCTCCGCAAAACACGCATAAACTCTTGATCGCCGCCATCACTCGCCTCTTTCAACCGCGCCGCGCCGCGCTACAATGCCCGTGAAGCCGATGCCGGCCAAGCATCGCCAAGAATCGGCCGGGCGGGGCAGGGGCGTATCGACGGAGCGCGAGAGTGACGCGGGATTCATCGCGTAAGCTGTTGTGGGGCGGCGTCGCCGTGGTTGCGGTCGCGGCGGTCGTCGCGATTGCCGTCACGTGGCGGAACAGTCCGATCTCGCCGCCGGCGCCGGCCGCTGCCCAAAAAATCGAAACGCCGTCCCCCGCGGTCCCGGCGCCGCCGCAGCCAGTCGCCACCTCGCCGCAGCCCGCGGCCGTGCCACCGCCGACACCGGCCACGCCGGGGAGCACTGTGACTAAGGCGGCACCGCAGGGCGACGTGCCGCGATTCGATATAGTCCGGGTCGATCCGAGCGGCCACGCCGTGTTGGCGGGACGCGCCGCGCCGGGCAGCGAAGTGACGGTCATCGATGGCGGCCGCGAGCTTGGCCGCGTCACGGCGGACAGCGACGGCAACTGGGTGTTGGTCCCCGACCAGCCGCTGCCGCCCGGACAAAGCCAGCTGACGCTAAGCGCGAAGACCAAGGACGGCACCGTGACGCGCTCCGATGGCGTGGTCGCGATGCTGGTGCCTGAACGCGGCGGGAAACCCGGCCCATCCGCCGCAACAACTGCAACCGCCGCAGCCGAGGAACCCAAGACGGAAACGCCGATCGCCGTCCTGGTGCCGAAGGAAGGGCCGGCGACCGCGCTGCAACTGCCGCCACTCAAGGGCTCTGGCGAAGACCGGCTGTCGATGGACATCATCGAATACGGCACCAAAGGCGACATCATTCTCGAGGGGCGTTCGGCGCCGGGCGCGCAGATCGACGCGTTCCTCGACAACAAGAAGATCGGCACGGCGACAGCAGATGGCGACGGCAAATGGCGCATCGTGACCGGAGAAACCGTGCCGCCGGCCCGCTATCGATTGAAACTTGAATCGCATAATCCGGCCGGAAAACAGGTCGCACAGCTTACGATGCCGTTCGAGCGTGCAAGCTTACCCGAGCAAATGCCCGACGATTTGGTCATTGTGCAGCCCGGCAACTCGTTATGGCGGATCGCGCGGCGCAGCTATGGCCATGGCCGCCGTTACGTCGAAATCTACCATGCCAACCGAAGCCAGATCAGCAATCCACAATTGATCTATCCAGGCCAATTGCTACAGGTCCCCGGCAGATCTTAGATACCTTCAAATTCGCGGAAGCCCCAAGCCGCCGGCGCCGTCGCTTGAACCCGTTATAACCCGCGCACGATTCCCTTCATTTCTCGTCGGTACATACGATTCGCGTTATCTTCTTCTTAAAGAAATCGGGAGAAAGCTATCGCGCTGACGCCGAAGGAACGGAGCAACGCATGACCGTAGATGAACGGTTCGATCCGCGCGACACGGGTGCGGCGGACGCGCTCTCGACCTATGATCGCTTCATCTCGTTCATGTTCGGCGCCGCCGACTTGTTGATCGAAACCGATCCGCGAGGGCAAATAAGTTTTCTTGGCGGCGCCACCCAGCGCCTCGCGCCGGCGGGTGCAGGGGCCTTGGTCGGTCGACCGTTCGGTGAGCTGTTCGCGTCGGACGACCGGCCGCTCGCCGAAGCCCGGCTCGCCCGAATGCGAAGCCAGGGCAATATGATGCCGGCAGTTGTGCGGCTGAAGCTGGACGGCGAGCCTGCCACGATTTTCGGCGGCTGCGCTCTCCCCAATGGTCATACGGTATTGTTCTTATCTGTGGCGCAGGGCGCCGGGACGGAGGCGGAGCAAAATCCGCATACCGCCGGCATCGTCGCGGGTCTGCAGAGCCCGATCGCGTTCGCTGCTACGGTACGGGAAAAATTTCAGGGAACGGAAGCGGGCGAGCGGCGCCTAACCTTGGTCGCGATCGACAGTCCGGCACCCGAAATCCGAGACGCGATGCATCTCATCGAGGATGGGTTATTTGCGCGTCTATCCAGCGATCGGCGTTTCGGCGGACGTGTGCTCGCCGTCGGTCGCATTTCCGATGCACGCTACGGCATTCTCCATGATGGTCCGCTGGATGCAGGAGGGCTTCGCCGCCATGCACGGCGCTTGGCGCGCGAACTCGTGCCCGGCGCGCCGCTGCTGCAGTTGACCTCGACGGCCATCCGCCTCCGGCCGGGAAGTGGCCGTTCCGACATCGTTGCGACGGCTGCGGTTTACGTAATGGCCCGGCTGGCCAGCGACGCCGATTCCTCCTTAGCTTTATTGCGGCGCTCAAGCTTGGCCCAACTTATGGTCGAGACGACGAGTCGGATCGGCACACTTCGTCAGATATTGGAGCGCGGCGACTTCGATCTGGCTCACCAGCCGATCATCGATTTCCGCACCGGTAAGATTCACCACACCGAAGCGCTGATACGGTTCCGCGATGGCGGCCCTCCCAATCAGTGGATAGCGCTGGCGGAGGCGGCAGATATCGTGACGGAGCTCGATATCGCCGTTTGCCGGCGCGCGATTGCTTTAGCGGGGGCCATGCCGGTGAGCGCCCCGGCGTTCGCTATGAATCTCTCGGGCAGATCCCTCGAAAACGGCGACTTCGTTGGCCAACTTCGGAGCCTGTTGGCGCCGTATCCGATGCTGGCGGCGAAACTGATGTTCGAACTGACCGAAACAGCGGTGGTACGCGACATCGAGGCTGTGGATAACGCGGTCCAGGAGTTGCGCCGACTTGGATTCAAGGTCTGCCTCGATGATTTCGGCGCGGTCGCGACCTCGATTCACTATCTGCGCTCGATAAAGGTCGATTACGTAAAGATCGATGGGCTGTTTGCGCGCTCCTGTCTGCGCAATCCGAATGATCGTTCGATTTTGAGTCACGTCATGGCGCTGTGCCGCGGCAGCGGAGCCGGCGTGATTGTTGAAATGATCGAAACGGCTGAGCAAGCGGAAGCCTTTCGCGGGCTGGGTGCCGATTTCGCGCAAGGCTCCTATTTCGGCTCCCCCGAGATTGCCGGGGAGGAGACTCGAACTTGATCCAAAACTTGCGTTGTCGGCGCTAAGTCGATAACGTCGTTGAAATGTGCGTGGGGTACTGTAATCGAACCATAAATTGAATTGACGAAGCCCGCGCAGAAGGTTGGAATGCTAACCGTAACTGTCCCCGCAGGGGCCGCGGATCCACGATACGCAGAGTTGCCGCAACAATAACGGCGACACGTAACGCAAGGGCGGAGGGACGTTGATAAAAAGCGTGATTGAGTGGGGGGAACGCCTATTCCCTGATTTCCAAATACTGTTCCGGCGAGGCGGCCGGATCACTTACGTTAATTTGACGGCGACGCGTCAAGTAACCGCGCTCGCCATAGCGCTGTTCGCTTTCCTATTCCTGGGGTACCTCGGCCTCCGTTTCCAGCATTTCGGGCATGTCGTCCTGTCGCGTAACCACCTGCTCGCCGATGCCGACCGCGAGCGCCTAGACCTTAGTCAAGAAATCGATGCATTGCGGGATACCCTAGCGGAAGCCGAGAGCCGCGCCGAAGCGGTCGGTGAGGAGAATGATCGTCTCACCGCGGCGCTGGCCGACTCGCAGAAGCGAATCGCGCTTCTTGAAAAAGAGCGGGATCATGCCGTGGCGGACGCGCGTAAGCAGTTCAAACAGCGCGACGCGGAACGTGCGAAAGCGCTTGCGGATGCGCAACGGCAGATTGGCGAGCTCGATAACGAGCGCTCCCGACTTCAGGTTGATAGGGCCGATATCCAACACAAGCTGGCGAGCTTACAGGGCCAACTCAATTCACGTTCCGGAAATCTGGCCCAGCTAACACAAGAATTGGAAAAGAACCGGGATCTTTTGCGTCATTCCGATTCGAATCAGGTTGCGCTCCAAACTCGCATTCAGGGACTTGAGAAAGATTTGGCTCAAGCGGATTTGGGCGCCGGCAAGTTCAGGTCTGATCTCGCCAGTATCGACAAGCGGCTCACTGCCGTGAACCTGGAGCGCGAGCGGTTGATGGCTCGCCAAAACCAAGGGCTAGATGACTCGGCTTCGGAGCCTGCCGGAACGGCAGATACCCAAGTCGCGATGTTGGACACACACTCGGTTGCCGATAGCCCCGCACGACCCGCTCTGCGAAAAGGCGCAAGCAAGATCGAGGCGCTGATCGCGTCAACGGGCCTCGATGTCAGCAGACTGTTAAGCGACGTAAGTGACTCTCTGCCCGCACGCGCCGAAGGTGGGCCGTTTGTGCCGCTCGGAGCAGCGACTAGTGCCGGCGAGGATTCGCGCCGTCATAAGATGCTGGAGAAGTTGGTCGAAACTTTGCCGCTTGGCGCCCCGCTCGACCATTACCGCGTCGAAAGCCCGTTCGGCGCGCGTCGCGATCCGTTCAACCATCGCCACGGCTTTCATACCGGGATCGACCTGTCGGCGCCCTATCGCACCCACGTCTTCTCGACTGCCCCCGGAATCGTGATTTTCGCCGGGGCTGAAGGCGAATGGGGACGGTTGGTCGAGATCGACAATGGCCACGGAATCATCACGCGGTACGCTCATTTGCACCGCGTCTTCGTCGTGAAAGGCCAAAAGGTTCCGGCGCACTACGCCATCGGCGAATTGGGCAGTACGGGACGAAGCACCGGGCCGCATGTGCATTACGAGGTGGTGGTCGATGGCACGCCCGTCGATCCGGCGAAGTTCTTGGGTGCCGGCGACAATGTGATCCAGGTCGGCGAGAAGCAGTAGCGTTCGCCGCGCGCGAGTATCATTCCCTTTCTATCGACGCAAATCGGCGAGTAGCTCGAACGCTTTTTTTTGATCGCCTAGCACGAACCGGTACATCTGCAGATTTTCGAGGACGCGCTGCACGTAGTTGCGGGTTTCGCTGATCGGAATCGCTTCGATCCAGTCGATGACGTCTGAGTTCTTGGCCCGCGGATCGCCGAATTGCGCGATCCACTGATTGACCCGGGCAGGCCCCGCATTGTAGGCGGCGATCGCCAACACGTACGAACCCGAGAACTCAGACAGCATCTCGTCGAGATACGCACGTCCGAGCCGCATGTTGTAAACGCGGTCTTCGGTCAGCAACGGCGCGGAATAGGGCAGGGAGAGAGCTTTTGCCATGCGCTGAGCAGTCGACGGCATGAGCTGCATCATGCCGCGCGCCCCGACCGGACTTATTGCACCGACGTCGAATCCGCTCTCTTGCCGCGTTACCGCGAGTACCAGCGGTGCCTCGGCATTGCCGCCGGGCGGCAACGGCAAGAGCGGATAATTCTCCGCGAAAAGATTGACGCCGACATTGGCGGCGCGTTTGGCCGTCACCAACTCCATATCGGGCCGATCCAGCGCCAGCGACAGGCGGGCTAGCTGGACATAGTCGGTTGGATTCTCTGCGGTATCGCCGAGTTGCATAAGGAAAGATCGAGAGTCCTCGGAATCGCCGATCGCGACCAGATCTCGAGCCGCCCGAACCACTTCTTTTTGCTCGAAGGCGGTCACGGCTTTCGTATCCGGCTCGGGTTCCGGCTGGACCGTTATCGTCCTGGTATCGCGGATCGCCGCTGCGGCAAGTTGCCCATAATAGGTCGTGCGATTGGCCGCCGCCTTGGCGTACCAGTCGGCTTCATCCCCGGCGCGGTGGAGCGCGGTCGCCGCCCGTGCGGCCCAGTAAGCGCCGCGAGCGCGGCTAATCGCCATTTTTGAATGCTCGTAGAGGCGAACGAAATGCTGGTACGCGCTTGTGGGGTCGTTGAGATACCGCAGCGCAACCCAACCGGCGAAAAATTCCAGTTCGCCGAATGCCGGACCCTCGGTCAAACCGTTGGCTGCCGCCAAGCGATAGGCGATGCGTGCGTTGCCTTCTTCCAGAGCGGCGCGTGCCAATTTCTGCCGCTCGCCGGCCCATGCCAGCGGTCGAACCAAGTCGGGCGGCGGATTGTCTAATAGGGCAATGGCATCGTCCAAATGCCCCTTGCGGGCGCGCCACTTCAGGCGTGCGAAGATCAAGCCGGGATCGTTTTGTAAATTGGTGGGGACGTCGGCGAGAAGGTGTTCGGCGTTGGGGGCACCGTCGAGCAACGCCAAACGCGCGACGCCGAGAGCATGTTGCATCAAACTTACGCGCGGCAATATACGTCGAGCGTCCGCGTCCCGCCCGTCCCACAACAACCGATCGAGCCGCCGCGCGTGATCCAGAGGACGTAACTGGTCTCCGTAATGCTCGAGAAAGGCTGCCTCATCGGTTGTCGAAAAGTTCGCATCGACCCAGATCTCACGAAGCTGTGTCACGCCTTCTTCCGTCCGGCCTGCGGCAAGAGCGAGCTTGGCCTCACGAGTTTTTCCGATGTAGGTCAGCGCCGGATATTTCTTGAACCAATCCGCGGCCGCGGCATCGCTCTGATCCCGCAGCGCCACCTCGGCATGACGGCGGAGCACCAGGAGACCCGGCCAGTCCTGATTATGTTCGATGAAATCGCGTAACTGCGCGAATTGCACCTCTGGGCCGTCACGCATCAGCTCGACCCATAACAAGGCCTTTGCCGGAAGCGGATC
>JASHUX010000217.1 GCA_030039775.1 Alphaproteobacteria bacterium
CGATCCGTCGCGATGCCGCGAGGCGCAACGGTATGTCGGCGTCGCCCTCGTTCGCGGCAGCCGCGGCGGCCCAACCGGCGACGGCGCGCTGCGCGGCCCGCGGCTCGGGTATCCGCGTGCTGCCGAACACGACGATGGTATGCGCGACATTGTGCCGCCGCAGCATCGTCTCCGCCTTGAGGTAGTCGAGCTGAAGGCGTACGCCGCGCGTGGCATCCCCTTGCAGGAAGGCGACGTCCTCATCCGCCTCGCGGTAACTTTGACTATCAAGAATTGCGCGCAACGCCTCGGCCGCCGCAGGTTCGTCTTCGATCGGCTTGGGCTGCTGCGAGGGAAGAGGACGATGCCGTTCCTGCGGGTGCGCCGGGGGCGGCCGCTTATTGTTATTCGTCATCGCCGTCACTCCATTCAGGCCGCGCGCCAGCGCCAGTCCTTTATCTCGGGCATGTCCTCGCCGCGTTCGCGGATATAGGCCTTATGTTCGAACAGTTTGTCGCGCATCGCTTGCTTTGCATAGGCGGCCTTGTCGCCAAGCTGCGGTAGCCGGTCGATCACATCCGAAACCAAATGAAATCGGTCGAGGTCATTGCGCACGACCATGTCGAAGGGCGTGGTTGTGGTGCCTTCTTCCTTGTAGCCGCGAACGTGGAAATTGTCGTGGTTGGTCCGGCGGTAGGTCAGGCGGTGGATGAGCCAGGGATAGCCGTGATGGGCAAAGATCACCGGCTTCGACATCGTGAATAGCGCGTCGAAATCGTGATCCGTCAACCCGTGCGGATGTTCCTCGTGCGGTTGGAGAGTCATCAAGTCGACGACATTGACGACGCGGATTTTGAGATCGGGCAGATGCCGCCGCAGCATCTCGACGGCGGCAAGAGTTTCGAGCGTCGGCACGTCGCCGGCGCACGCCATGACGACATCCGGTTCGCTGCCCCGATCGTTGCTCGCCCATTCCCAAATGCCGATCCCGGCGGTGCAATGTTTCACCGCTTCGTCCATGCCCAGCCATTGAGGCGCGGGCTGCTTGCCGGCGACGATGACGTTGATGCGATTCCAGCTTCTGAGGCAGTGATCGGTGACCCATAAGAGGGTGTTTGCGTCCGGCGGCAGATAGACGCGGATGATGTCAGCCTTCTTGTTGCAGACATAGTCGATGAAGCCGGGGTCCTGATGGCTGAAGCCGTTATGGTCCTGCCGCCAGACGTGCGAGGTAAGGAGGTAATTGAGCGAGGGGATCGCACGCCGCCAGGGAACCTCGTTGCTGGTTTTGAGCCATTTGGCGTGCTGATTGAACATCGAATCGACGATGTGGATGAAAGCCTCGTAGCAATTGAAGAGGCCGTGCCGTCCGGTGAGAAGATAACCTTCGAGCCAGCCCTGACAGGTATGTTCGGAGAGGATTTCCATTACCCTGCCTTGAGGCGCCAGGTGATCGTCATAAGGGTAGGTCTCGGCGTCCCACGCGCGTTCCGTAACTTCGAAGAGATGCGAGAGCCGGTTCGACGCGGTCTCGTCCGGGCCGAACACGCGGAAATTCCGCTCTGCCGCGCTCATGCGCATGACATCGCGCAGATATTCAGCCATTACTGCCGTTGATTCGGCATCTTCCTTGCCGGGATGCTCGATTGCAACGGCGTAGCGAGAGATTTCGGGTAGCTCCAGTTCCCGCATCAGCAAGCCGCCATTGGCGTGCGGATTGGCGCTCATGCGCCGTGTCCCTGCGGGAGCAAGCGCCGCGATTTCTGGCTTCAACGCGCCGTCCGTGCCGAAGAGTTCTTCCGGGCGATAACTTTTCATCCATTGTTCCAGAATCTTTATGTGCGCTGGCTTCGCCGCCATGTCTGCGACCGGCACCTGATGCGAGCGCCAGTACCCTTCCGTCTTGAGGCCGTCCACCTCCTTAGGGCCGGTCCAGCCTTTCGGCGTCTTTAGGATGATCATCGGCCAGGCCGGGCGAGCGCTTTTCGTCGGTTGCCGCGCCGCCGATTGGATTGCGTGGATTTCGCCGAATACCACGTCGAACGTATCGGCCATCAAACGATGCATCGTTGCCGGGTCATCGCCGGTGATGAGATAGGGCTTATAGCCGTAGCCGATGAAAAGACTGCGCAGCTCGTCGTCGCCGATGCGCGCGAGCACGGTCGGGTTCGCGATCTTGTAGCCGTTGAGATGCAAGATCGGCAGCACGGCGCCGTCGGTGACGGGATTGAGAAACTTGTTGGAATGCCATGACGTCGCCATGGGGCCCGTCTCGGCCTCCCCGTCGCCGATCACGCAGGCGGCGATGAGACCGGGATTATCGAAGACGGCGCCATAAGCATGCGAGAGCGCGTAACCAAGCTCGCCACCCTCATGGATCGAGCCTGGCGTCTCCGGCGCGGCGTGGCTCGGAATGCCACCGGGGAAGCTGAATTGCTTGAAGAGGCGCTGCATGCCCTCGCGCGTTTGCGCGACGTGCGGGTAGGTTTCGCTGTAGGTGCCCTCAAGCCAAGTGTTCGCGACGATCCCCGGTCCACCGTGACCGGGGCCGGTGACAAAGATCATGTCGAGATCGCGCGCCTTGATTATGCGGTTGAGATGCGCATAGAGGAAATTAAGCCCGGGCGTGGTGCCCCAATGGCCGAGCAGCCGCGGCTTAATGTGCTTAAGCGCAAGGGGTTCGGCGAGAAGCGGATTGTCGAGCAAATAGATTTGCCCGGCGGACAGATAATTCGCCGCCCGCCACCAACGGTCGATGAGGCGGAGTTCGGCGTCGCTCGGCGGCGATGGAGCGATGGCAATGGCCATGATGGTTTCCTTGTTCTCCGATCCCAGCCGAAACAGCGTTGATCTGCATCAAGGTCGAATTGGGGCGGCATCCTAGGCTGCCATGGCATAGGAGTTTAGCCATGTCCCATGACGCTGCCGTAACGGTACGCCGTTTCAAGCGGATATTGGTGCCGACCGACGGTTCTGAAAGCGCCACTGCAGCCCTGCGCTCGGCTGCCGAAATGGCCGCACTCATGCATGCGGAGCTTGTCGTCCTGACCGTCATGGAACCCCCGGAAATTGCGTCCCTCCACGATCCGGGACCGCGCGAATTCGCGCGGGCCGAGCATCTCCAAGGCGACTATGCCGAGGCCGAGGAGGTCATCGCGGAGGACGTGCTCGCGGACGCCAAGAAAATTGCGAACGAATATCCCAGTGTGAAAGCCTCCTTCATCTTTCTTGAAGGGGACCCCGCGACGGAAATCCTGCGCTACGCCGAGGAGATCGATGCGGACGCCATCGTCATGGGTCGGCGCGGTTTCGGACGATTGAAAAGCTTGATATTCGGCAGCGTCTCCCAACAAGTCGCGCACCACGCGCGCCATGCCGCGGTCATCCTGCCCCGCGAGCCATAGACGCGCGTCGCTTGACCCAGATCAAGGCGAGGCACCGCTTGCCGCCGTCATAGTTGCTGCCGTTGCCAACCTTGAGGAGGATTTTATGCCCGAGACCGAGACCAAGCCCGTCGCGCAGCAGGACGAGATCGCGACGCGCCATCCCTTCGCCGCCCTCCGCCACGAAGTCGACCGCTTGTTCGACGATTTTGACAGGGGCTTATGGGCGACGCCGTTCCGCCGCTCGCTGTTCGCCGTCTATCCGTTCACGGCGAAGCCGGCGGTCGACGCCACCGAAAGCGACAATGCCTATCAAATCACCGCCGAGCTGCCCGGCCTCGACGAAAAGGACGTTGAGGTCAAGGTGGCAAACGGCGGCGTGACCATCACCGGCTCGAAGCAGGAGGAGAAGGAAGAGAAAGACAAGAGCTACCACCTCAAGGAGCGCCGGTTCGGCTCGTTCGAGCGATATTTCGCCGTGCCGGACGGCGTCGATGCCGAGAAGATCGAAGCGCTGTTCAAGAACGGCGTTCTGACGGTCACCATGCCAAAGAAGCCCGAGGCGCGGAAAGTCGCGAAGAAGATCGAGGTGAAAGCGGCGTGATCCGCCGCGATCCGCGGCGGCGGCTCATTGGGCAACCCCCTGCCGCCCATGGCTGCCGCCGCATTTTTTTGGTAATCGCGTTGCCATGCAGGAGCCGATCCTCATCCTGAATGCCGGTTCGTCCAGCGTGAAGTTCTCGCTATTCGAGAGCGAACGAGGCGGCGCATTGACGCCTATCGCGCACGGCGAGGTCGAGGGCATCGGGACGAAACCGCATCTCAAGCTTATCGATGGCGACGCTAGCCCGGCCGAACAAGCCGTCTTCGGGACGGGCCATGAAGGCGCCATCGCCGCCATTCATCGCTGGTTGGCCGAACATATCGGCGGCGAGGCTAATCTTGCCGGCGTCGGTCACCGAATCGTCCATGGCGGGCCGGACTTTGGCGACCCCGTCCTCGTCGACGACGCAGTGATGGCCGCGCTCAAGTCTCTCATCCCGCTTGCGCCGCTGCATCAGCCGCATAACATCGCAGCCATCAGCGCGATGCGCGCGTTGGCGCCTGGGGTTCAGCAGGTGGCCTGTTTCGACACCGCCTTTCATCGGAACCAGCCGCCGGTCGCGCAGGCCTTCGCCCTGCCGCGCTATCTGACTGCGCGAGGCATTCGGCGCTACGGCTTTCACGGCTTGTCGTACGAATATATCGTCTCGGCGCTTCCGCAGGCGGCGCCCGAATGCGCCGGAAAGAAGCTAGTCGTCGCCCACCTCGGCAATGGCGCCAGCATGTGCGCCAGCGACAACGGGCGCAGCGTCGCGACAACCATGAGTTTCACGGCGCTGGACGGACTCGTCATGGGCACCCGCCCGGGCAATCTCGATGCCGGCGTTATTCTTTATCTTCTGCACCATGAAGGCATGGACGCGCGCGCGATCGAGGCGCTGCTTTACGAACATTCGGGTCTGCTCGGCGTCTCGGGCGTATCGAGCGACATGCGGACGCTGCTGGCAAGCAAGATTCCGGCTGCTGACGAAGCGATCGATCTCTTCGTCTACAGGATCGGCCGGGAGCTGGGATCACTCGCCGCCGCCCTCGGCGGCGTCGACGCGCTGATCTTCACGGGAGGCATCGGCGAGCATTCGCCCGAAATCCGGGCGCGCGTCTGCGACGACGCGCGCTGGCTCGGAATCAAGGTGGACGAGACCGCCAATGCGCGCGGCGGACCGCGCCTTTCGAATCTCGAGTCGGCGGTATCCGCATGGATGATCCCGACTGACGAGAACTTAATGATTGCCCGGCATACGCGGCGCGTACTCGACGCGCTTTAGTCCGGAATCTTTTTTTCCTGGCGCCGCTTTCAGCTGCCGGCGAGCAGGGTGCCGGGCGCGGTCTTTCTTCATTTGTATTTTGGGAATCGCCCGCGCGCACGCCGCTTTGATCTATGTCAATTTCTGCCGACGAAGTCCGGCGGAATATCGACGCCGCTTACCAAGGACGGAGCCAGCCATGGCAAAGATCGTGCTCGGAATCGCCACCTCGCACGGACCGATGCTGTCCACCTTGCCGGATCAATGGCATTTGCGCGCGGCGGACGACAAAGCGATGCCAGCGCTCTGGTATCGCGGCGAGCGCTATACATTCGATCAGCTCGTTCGACTGCGCGCGCCCGAACAGATGAAACATCAGATTACACGCGAGATGTGGCATCGCCGTTATACGGCCTGCCACAGCGCGTTGCACGTGCTCGCAAAAGTGTTTGCGGATGCCGCTCCCGACGCCGCGATCATCATCGGCGACGATCAGATGGAGATTTTCACCGAATACGACATGCCCGCCTTTAGCATCTATTACGGCGATACGATCGAGAACATCCCGTTCACAGAAGCGCAAAAGGCCGCGATGACGCCGGGGATGCTGATCGCGGAGGGGGGGCACCATGGGCACGAGGCGGAGATCTATAGCGGCCTCCCGGCGTTGGCGCGGCATTTGATCGCGACAACGATCGCCGCGGAATTCGACGTCTCCGCCGCGAAACGGC
>JASHUX010000031.1 GCA_030039775.1 Alphaproteobacteria bacterium
CGCGCTGACGGAGGAGTTGGCGCCAGAACGGCCACTGCGTGCCGTCCGCGTCCTCGGTCAGGACCTGGTGCTGTTCCGAGACGAAGCCGGGCGGCTCGGTCTCCTCGACCGCGATTGCCCCCACCGCGGCGCCGACCTAGCGTTCGGACGGCTGGAAGACGGCGGGCTGCGCTGTGCCTTTCACGGCTGGCTGTTCGACGCGGTCGGGCGCTGTCTCGAAACGCCGGCCGAGCCGGACGGCAGCCGCTTGTGCGAGCGCATCCGGCAAGCCTCCTACGCGGTGCGGGAGCGGAACGGCGTGATCTGGGCTTATCTCGGCCAAGGCGAGGCGCCGGCCCTGCCCCGGCTCGATTGTTTCGCCGCGCCCGACGCCTATTCCTTCGCGTTTAAGGGCCATATCGATTGCAACTGGCTGCAGGCGCTGGAAGTCGGCATCGATCCAGCGCACGTCTCGTTCCTGCATCGCTTTTTCAAGGAAGAAGATCAGGCGACCGGGTACGGCAAGCCGTTTCGCGCCAACTCGATCGACGGCGACGTGCCGATGACGCGGGTGGTGCGCGAACACGACCGGCCGCGCCTGGATGTCGAGAACACGGATTATGGCCTTCGCATCACGGCGCTGCGCGCGCTCGACGCCGCGCGGACGCATGTCCGTGTCACCAACTTGATCTTTCCGCATGCGGTGCTGATCCCCTTGAGCGAGACCATCACCATCACCCAATGGCACGTCCCGGTCGATGACGAGAATTGCTATTGGTACGCGATCTTCACCAGCTTCCGCGATCCGGTGAACAAAGACGCGATGCGCCGCCAGCGGCTCGAACTCTACACGCTGCCCGACTACAAGCCCCGCGTGAACCGGCACAACGATTGGGGCTATAGCGCCCGCGAGCAGAAGACCCGGACCTTTACCGGCATGGGCGCCGACATCAATGTCCACGACAACTGGGCGGTTGAAAGCCAAGGCAAGATTCATGACCGCACGCGCGAGCATCTGGGTCAGACCGACAAGGCGATCATGGCCTATCGCCGCGTGCTGCTCGACGCCATCGCCAAGGCCGAGTCCGACAGAGCGCCGCTACTGTCGCGGCCGAACGGCCACGAACTGCCTGTGACGATCGACGGCGTCGCGCCGGCGAACGATTGGAACAATTACTGGCGCGAAGCGGACGCGAGGCGCCGCCGCGCCGCGCCCTGGCAGACGCCGTGAGCTTCGTCGAGAAGCACGGATTGCGGACAGCGGATTCGGCGAAGCGCGCCGACGAGGTGCTGACGAGGATCGCCGCCGACAAGATCAACGTGATCCGGTTGTCGATTGCCGATCAGCACGGCGTATTGCGTGGCAAGACGGTCACCGCCGCCGAGGCGCCGGGCGCGATGGCGAACGGCTGGAGCTTTTCGACGACGCTGCTCCTAAAGGATACGTCGCACCGCACTGTCTATCCGGTGTTCAGCGCAGGCGGCGGCTTTGGCATGCCGGAAATGGAGGGTGGCGCCGATCTCGTGATGGTGCCCGACCCGGCGACGTTCCGCGTGCTGCCCTGGGCGCCGCATACGGGTTGGATCTTGTGCGATCTTTATTTTCCCGATGGCCGGCCGACGCCGCTGTCGACGCGCCAGCTCTACCGGGCGCTGCTCGAACACCTCAGCACGGCGGGATACGACTATTACGCCGGCCTCGAGGTCGAGTTCCATATCTTCAAGCTCGACGATCCGAGCCTGCGCCCGAGCGACACGGGCCAGCCGGGCCAGCCCGGCAATCCGCCGCAAGTGTCGCTGCTCACGCAGGGCTATCAATATCTGACCGAGCTGCGTTACGACCAGCTCGACCCGGTCTTCGAATTGCTCCGGACCAACCTCGCGGCGCTGGACCTGCCGCTGCGCTCGCTCGAAGTGGAGTTCGGCCCGAGCCAGCTCGAGCTCACCTTCCCCGCCGGCATCGGCATGATTCCGGCGGACAACATGATTCTGTTCCGCAGCGCGACCAAGCAGATTTGCCGCCGCTACGGCTATCTTGCCAGCTTCATGTGCCGCCCGCGCCTGCCGAACGTGATGTCGAGCGGGTGGCATTTGCATCAATCGCTGCGCGACAAGAAAGCCGGCCGCAACGCCTTCACCGGCGAGGCGGAATTGCTGAGCATCGTCGGGCAGCATTATCTTGCGGGGCTGCTCGATCATGCCGCCGCGGCAGCCGCGTTCACCACACCGACCATCAACGGCTACAAGCGCTATCGGCCCTACTCCTTGGCGCCGGACCGCGCGATCTGGGGCAAAGACAATCGCGGCACCATGCTGCGCGTGATCGGCGCGCCCGGCGATCCGGCAACCCATATCGAGAACCGCGCCGGCGAGCCGGCGGCCAACCCCTATCTCTATCTCGGCTCGCAGATCGTATGCGGCCTCGACGGCATCAAACGCAAACTGACTCCGCCACCGCCTGCCGATACGCCTTATGAAACCGAGGCGCCGATGTTGCCGAAGCATCTCGGCGAAGCGTTGGCGGCGCTGGTCGGCGACGAGGCGTTGCGCGACGGCTTCGGCGCCGCCTTTGTCGATTGCTTCCGCCAGATCAAGGAAGCCGAGCTCGCGCGCTTTCAGCTCGACGTCAGCGAATGGGAACAGCGGGAGTATTTCGACTTGTTCTGACCGTTACCGCGCCGGTAGCGTCTTCTCAAAAAACGCCACGATTGCCGCGTTGAAGTCACGGTGAAAGGCAGCGCGATCGAAGCCCGGCTCGCTGGTACAGATCGCCGGAACGTAATCCGCCAGTTGCTCGCTGCAGGGCGCCAGGAAGTCGAAATGATCGGCGTGAGCGACCACGCGATACTCGGGTTTCACGAGCAGCGCGTCATACACGGCCTGCGCAGAATATGGCTGCCGCACAATATGATCGTCAGCCGCACGCCATAGCTGAATCGGCACCGCGACATTGGCGACGTGGCCCGCGAATGCGAAGCCGGCGGCTGGCGCAGCGATCACTGCCGACCTGATACGTTCATCGTGTAGCCAGACCGGAGGCTTGGGATTGTCGGCCAACGTGATGTGACGTTGTGCCAGTTGCTGACACCCCCAATCCTCCTTGAGATGCTCGGCGCAGAAGGCACGCCCGCGCGACAGGTCCGGCGCGCCGCCGATCAGTACCAGCGCGGTGAAGCCGCCGGCAGAGAAGCCGAACACGCCGATCCTCGCCGGATCGACCTGCCCGTGCGCGGGCCAAGTGTCGAGCAGGTAGTCGAGCATACGGACAACGTGGCGCGGCCGGTCGGCCAAGTTCGCGAACCGGCTATCGTCACGATAGTTGTTGCCGGTGTGAGTCACCGCGGCGAC